>DATLAW010000024.1:0-9059 GCA_035527255.1 Thermohalobaculum sp.
TTCCTTTCTTGTCACTTAGGCCGCGAAGGCTTGAACTTCGCGACCCACCCCCAACGCCGTAGGGTGGGATCTATCCCACCATTATTCACCCTCGTCACAATGGCGGGTCAAGACCCGCCCTACCTCACTCGGCACCGCTCCGTTTTCCGCCTCTGAGCGACTCGTCATTTTGAAAACCATTTTAAATCAATAAGTTGATCCCAGTTGCAAGCTTGAAACCCTTGCTCTTGCGTCCCGGCCTCGCCTCAATACCCGCCCCGCCCAGGCACCCAGCTGGTGCCCGCCAGCGGCACTCCGGCCATGGCGGCGGCCTCGACCGTCAGCGCCGCCAGATCCTCGGGCTCCAGGTTGCGCACATGGCTCTTGCCGTTTGCCCGGGCCAAAGTCTGCAACTCCAGCGTCATCACCGCAAGATAGTTTGCCAGCCGGTGGCCGGCTTTGACCGGATCGAGGCGCTTCGACAGCTCCGGGTCCTGGGTTGTGATGCCGGCCGGGTCGCGGCCCTCGTGCCAGTCGTCATAGGCTCCCGCCGTGGTGCCCAGCGCCTGATACTCGGCCTCCAGAGCCGGGTCGTTGTCGCCCAGCGCCACCAGCGCGGCGGTGCCGATGGCGACCGCGTCCGCCCCCATCGCCAACGCCTTGGCCACATCCGCCCCGCTGCGGATGCCGCCCGACACGATCAGTTGAACCTTGCGGTGCATGTCGAGGTCCTTCAGCGCCCGCACTGCCTCGCGCACCGCCGCCAGTGTCGGGATGCCGACATGCTCGATGAACACATCCTGGGTCGCGGCGGTGCCGCCCTGCATACCGTCGACCACCACCACATCGGCCCCGGCCTTTACGCTCAGCGTCGTGTCGTAGTAGGGCCGCGCGGCGCCGACTTTGACGTAGATCGGTTTTTCCCAGCCGGTGATCTCGCGCAGTTCCTGGATCTTGATCTCCAGATCGTCGGGTCCGGTCCAGTCCGGGTGGCGGCAGGCGGATCGCTGGTCGATGCCGACCGGCAGGGTCCGCATCCCGGCTACCCGCTCGGTGATCTTCTGGCCCAGCAGCATGCCGCCGCCGCCCGGTTTGGCGCCCTGACCGACAACGATCTCGATGGCATCGGCCTTGCGCAGATCGTCAGGGTTCATGCCATAGCGCGACGGCAGGTACTGGTAGATCAGCGTCTGCGAGTGCCCGCGCTCCTCCTGGGTCATCCCGCCGTCGCCGGTGGTCGTCGAGGTGCCCATGGCCGAGGCGCCGCGCCCCAGCGCCTCCTTGGCCTGGGCCGACAGCGAGCCGAAGCTCATGCCGGCGATGGTGATCGGGATCTTCAGGCGCAGCGGCTTCGAGGCGAAGCGGTCGCCGAGAATGATATCGGTGCCGCATTTCTCGCGGTAACCCTCCAGCGGATACCGGCTCATCGAGGCGCCGAGCAGCACCAGGTCATCGAAATGCGGCAAGCGGCGTTTCGAGCCGCCACCCCGGATGTCATAGATGCCGGTCGCGGCGGCACGGCGGATCTCGCTGAGCGTGCTGTCGTCAAAGGTCCAGGACTTGCGCGGGACGGTGCGGGGAGCGTCGGAAAAGCCGGCCATCAGTAGGCCCCTATATTGTCGATGTGGAAGTGATAAAGCTGGCGGGCCGAGCCGTAGCGGCGGAACTGGTCCGGACTGGCATCCATCCTGGCGCGCTCGAGCAGATCGGCCAACTCCGCCCGATGTTCGTCGCGCATTTCCTTTTCGATGCAATCGGCCCCCAGCGAGGCGACCTTGCCGCGCACGTATAACCGCGCCTCGTAGATGCTGTCGCCGAGATCGTCGCCCGCGTCGCCCAGCACGACCAGCCGTCCGGCCTGGGCCATGAAGGCCGACATGTGGCCGATGTTGCCGCCAACCACGATGTCGATGCCCTTCATCGAGATACCGCAGCGGGCCGAGGTATTGCCCTCGATCACCAGCAACCCGCCATGCCCGGTGGCCCCCGCCGACTGTGATGCGTCGCCGGTGACCCGGACGGTGCCGGACATCATGTTCTCGGCGACGCCGGTCCCGGCATTGCCCTCGATGGTGATGGTGGCCCGCTGGTTCATCCCGGCACAGTAGTAGCCGGTGTGGCCCTTGATGGTGACGCCGATCGGGTTCATCAGCCCGCAGGCCAACGCATGGGTGCCGCAAGGATTGATGACCGTGAAATCGCCGCGCTCGGCCTGCTGCAGCGTCCGGTTAACGGCGCGGCGGTCCAGTGCTACGACGTCGAGTTCGGAATTGGCCAGGGTCGTGGTCATGCCGCGTGGCTCCAGCTGTAGATTCGTCCGGGTTCCGGCTCCCATATCTCGGCGTGCTCCACACCCGGCAATTTAGCGATTGCGCGGAACTCCGAGGACATGGCAACCCATTGATCTGTCTCGGCAATTATGGCCGGTTTGCAGGCGATGGGGTCTCGGACTACGGCGAAGCCTTCCTTGGTGCCGATGGCGAAGGTGTAGAAGCCGTCGAAGTCGCGCAGCGCTCCCTCGATGGCTCGGTCGATGCTGTCGCCCTCGCGCATGCGCCAGGCGAGGTAGCCGGCGGCGACCTCCGAATCGTTTTCGGTCTGGAAAGTCTCGCCGCGTTTGCGCAGCACCTCGCGCAGGCGGTTGTGGTTCGAGAGCGAGCCGTTATGCACCAGGCAGGTATCGGCCCCGGTCGAGAACGGATGCGAGCCTTCGGTGGTAACAGCGCTTTCGGTTGCCATCCGAGTATGGGCGACGGCATGGGTTCCGGTCCGGCCGGCGAGGCCCAGCCGTTCGGACACCGCATCGGGATCGCCAACACCCTTGAACAGCTCGATCGACGAGCCGACAGCCAGGACTGAGACGTCGGGAGCGTTCTCGATCAACCAGTTACGGGCAGTCTGGCCGTCTCCGGTGGTCGAGAAAATGGCGTGGTCCGACAGGGTCTCGACCTGCACGTCGGTGCCCAGAACATGCTCGAGCTCGTGCTCCAGATGCTTCCAGTTGGTCTCGCCAGTGCGTGACAACGTCGAGATCTTGGAGACCCCGTTGGCGCCGCCATAGATGGCGAATCCGGCGCTGTCCGGACCCCGGCTCGACATCTCGTGCAGCATCAGGGCGGTCAGCCGCCCGAGCTCCGGTTCCAGGTCAGGGGTCTTCAGATACAGCCCGACAATGCCGCACATGGCAGCCTCCTCCGTGTCATTGTGGCCTGAAAAGTGGGGCCGCCTTGTGTGAATGTCAAGAACAAAACTTTCATCTCAGGAAATATGTGCGACGCGCCGTAGCGGCTTAGGACTGGGATTCCAACGGGGGTGTTTTGGGGGTGTTATGGGGGTGCTGAAAAGTCGACCTGGAGATCCCGCCGGTGGCTATGGCGTGTACCCAGATAGGATGATCAGCCGGGTAGATTTCGAACGTCGGTTTTTGAAGCGCCTCCGGATCTCATTTGATCCGCAAGCTATGTCACGGATGTGCCAACACCGGAAGTCGGTCGATCCGATCAATTGCCCCTCTTGGGTGTGGAGTCGATGATCGATCAACATGGCCGGCTCCATCGCCACGGAAACGATAGTCCAAGTGTTTAAGACCTCCAGTTGGTAGAGCTTCAAGCCCCAACCCGCCTAGATCATCAGCGCGGTGAGATACATGATCGCGAGGCCCGCCGTCGCGCCGAGCAGGGTCGCCGGGGTGATAGCCCCGAAATGCGTGGGCGCGTGTGCGGCACGGCGGACCAGCAGGGCGGCGACTTCGATGATCACCTGCAGGATGGAACCTGCGCCGACGCCGAAGCAGAGCGCGGTCCAGTAGGGGCTGATCGCGGCGGCGCCCAGGATCACGCCGGGCACCGCCGGCAGTCCGGCCAACGCCGCAAGCCCGGCGAAGGTCGCGAGCCGGGGCCGGCCGCTGGCCAGCGGCACCAAGATCGCAATACCCTCGGAGACGTTGTGGATGGCGAAGCCGACCACCAGGAAGGTTGCCAGCGCCGCCGCCCCGGTCGAGAGTGCTGCGCCCACGGCCAGCCCCTCACCGAAATTGTGAACGCCGATGCCCAAGGCGATGAACGTAGCTAGCGCCGCCCCCGCCGGTGGCCGTCCGCCGCGCCGGCCGATAGCCACCAAAACCAACGCGGTCGCCGCCGCCGAGACCCAGACCAGGGTACCGGCGCGCAGCCGGTCAAGCGCCCCGCTGGCCACCTCCAGCCCCTCCGAGATAGTGTCGATGAAGAGGTAGCCGAGCAGTCCAATGGTCAGAGCCAGAATAAACCCCATGGTGCGGTCGGAGGCATCACGGATCGCCGGGAAGGCCAGCAGGCCCGCCGCCACCGGCGCGATGCCGAGGAACAGGCCGATCAGGATCATCCCGACAAGATCCACCCCGATTGGCGCCAGGGAGGGCACCGCCACCTCGATTGTGTGCTCGAAGGTCGCACCGGTCGAGGCGACCAGAAGCAGATGATGGGTCTCGCCCTCGATCCAGGGATAGGGGATGTTGATCCGGGCGCTTGCAAGCCGTCCAATCGTCGCCGCCGGCGCGGCGGTAAAGGCGCGGTAGGCGCCATCGACCTGCGTCTGCGCCACGGTGACCGGCCCCGAGCCGTCGGCACGTAGGGCAAGCGAGATCATTCCCGGCGTCAGTGTTACCGACTCGACCGCTAGTTCCTCGACCGGCGGCGCCGAGGTGCTCAGCTGCTCCAGGGGCCGGCCGATCAGGATCACCGCCAGGATCACCGCCAGTCCGAGCGCCGGCAGCGCCAGCCAGATCCAGCGCGCGAAGATACTGCCGCTGAAACTCCCTCTGATCCCGCCGCCGATTTCGTCGCTCATTGGTTCGTCACCTCGAAGAAGCTCATCCAGCCGAGTTCCGCGAACTCGGACTGATGGGCGTGGAACATGTAGAGACCCGGCTCGTGGCCGGAGAAGTCGATCTCGATGAGGCCGCGCTGGCCCTGGCACTGGATCACCGTATCGACCATCCGCAGGGTCGGTGTCAGCGTCGTGCCATGGTCGTAGTAGTCGTAGAAATTACCGTGCAAATGGAATGAGTTGATCGGATCGAACTCGGTGACGTTGACAAGGTAGACCCGGATCGGACGCGAGCGCGCGACCTGGATCGGCTCGTGGGCATAGGCGAAGGCGATGGAGTTCATCGCGTAGAACTCGTTCTCGTCGTCGAAATTGGTGTCGAAGCCATTCATCACCATGACGAATTCCTGCCAGCGGGCGTGCTCCGGCGTGCCGTGGCGACGCCCCAGCGCGGCGTCGCGCTGCTCCGGGTGGCGTTCCGGGTCAGGATCGATAATCAGCGTACCGTAGAGCCCCTTGTGGATGTGGCGCTTCAGCGGCACTGTATGGCAGTGATAGAGGTGGCAGCCGAAGGGTTTGGCGTCGACCTCGTAGGTGAATGAGTCGCCCGGCGCGACCTGCCCGGCGCCAGAAATTCCGTCCATTCGCGCCGGATGGATCGAATGCAGGTGGATCGAGTGCGGATGCGTGCCGCCATTGTTGAATTGGATACGCAACCGCTCGCCCTCGACACAGCGCAGCGCTGGTCCCGGCACTCGGCCGTTATAGGTCCAGGCCGGGAAGAACACGCCCGGAGCGATTTCGATCTCCTTGTCGACGGCGGTAATAGTCCATTCGCGCACCGCGCGCCCGTCAGGATCAATCGAAGTCTCACCATAGTCGAACACGGTCAGCAATTCAGTGGGCGTGAAGCCATTGGCATCGTGATCGACGGCGCCGACCACGGTGTTGCCACCATCGGCGCCGCCATGTCCGGTGCCGTGCCCAGCCTGCTGGGCCGCCGCCAACGTGTGGCGAGCCGTCAGGGCCGCAGCGCCCGACAACCCGGCAATTGCGGCAATGGCCTGTCTTCGCGTTGGGGGCACTCTGGTTTATCTCCATGTTTCATGATGTGATTCGCGCACATCGGCGGCGCTGGATGATCTGATAGAAATGTGCCTCGGCTAATAAAATTGTGCAAGACTAATTTGCGTGATCGGGGCCGCCCCGCTAGACTTCGAATCCACGGGCAGGAAGGTGTGGCAATGGCAGGCAGCCGAAAACAATTGAAGCCGGTCGCGCATCAGGCGCAGGATTTCGGTCGGGTGCGCGACGCGCATTCCAGCGAGATCGCCGAGGACTATGTCGAACTGATTGCGGATCTTCTCGACAGCGTCGGCGATGTGCGCGCGATCGATCTCGCACAGCGCTTCGGTGTCACCCCGGCCACGATCAACAACACCATCAAGCGGCTGGTCCGCGACGGGCTGGTCCGGAGCGAGCCCTACCGTTCGATTTTTCTTACCGAGTCGGGTCGTGCCTTGGCCGAGCACTGCCGTGCGCGCCACCGTATCGTCCGCGATTTCCTGATCGCTCTGGGCATCGACCCGGTCACCGCCGAATCCGATGCCGAGGGGATCGAGCATCATGTCAGCGAGGAGACCCTCGCGGCGTTCGTCCGGCACCTGGGGCCGACGGCTGGCAACAAATGAAGAGTTTGCTGCCTTCAAACGCCTTGCGGGCCGCGAAGGTACCTTGGACGACTGACGGGCGGTAGCGGCGAGAGCATCATCTATCAGCCTAAACCATTAGCTCGTTTCGCGCGGGGTCACGATGATCGACAGGTAAATCGCTGGCAGCTGGCGCAGCTCCAGCGGGCCATGAGGGATGTTGGCGTCGAAGAACAGCGAATCGCCGGGCTGCATCACATAGGTCTGGTCGCCATGGGCATAGGCGACCTCGCCCTCGAGCATATAGAGGAACTCGACCCCGTCATGCTGGAAGATCGGGAAGGCGTCGGCGGTCTCGTCGAGGGTGATCAGGTAGGGCTCGACCCCGACCTCGCTGCGCAGTCCGTGACCGAGCAGCTGGTATTGGTGGCCCTTGGACGAGCCGCGCCGGTCGATTTTCAGGCCCTGGCCGGATTTGACGAAAGTGGCATCGGATTTCTGGTCGAACTTGGTGAAGAAGCTGGCGAGCGGCATGTTCAAGGCCCCCGACAGCGCTGACAATGTCGCCAGCGACGGCGAGGTCTGGCCGGTCTCGACCTTCGACAGCATGCCGGGGCTGAGACCGGCGGCGGCGGCGAGGTCGCTGAGGGTCATGCCCAATGCGGTGCGCAGCGCCCGAATCTGGGCGCCAACCAGCGCCTCGAGCGAGATATTGGGCATATCGGCCAATGCTGGGTTCCTTGCATGGTTCGGCGAATGTTTCGGGCGCGTGAGCCTAGCGGCCCGGGATCGCCAGATCAAACGGGAAGCGCCGCACCGGGTGGTCGCCGCCCCCTTGTAATCGGCGCGGAATCGCGTATAGGGGCGCCTTCGCGTGGCAGTTACACCCCTGGAGGATCGCCACCGAAACTGGAACCAACACCCAAGGAGCGTGCATCATGGCTGACATGCCAGAACTTGAAGCCACGTCGCGGGAAGGTTCGGGCAAAGGGGCTGCCCGTGCTGCGCGTCGTGACGGATTTGTCCCCGGAGTGGTTTATGGCGGCGGTAGCGACCCCGTTTCCATCAATATCAAGCACAATGTGCTGCTGAAATCCCTGAAAGCCGGCAAGTTTCTGTCGACGCTGATCAATCTCAAGGTCGATGGCGAGGACAACCAGGTGATCTGCCGCGCGGTGCAGCGCGATGTGGTCAAGGATTTGCCGATCCACGCCGACTTTCTGCGTCTGGGCCAGAATTCGCGGCTGCGGCTTTCGATCCCGGTCGAGTTCATCAACGAGGCGGGGTCTCCCGGGTTGCGCAAGGGCGGCGTGCTGACGGTGGTTCGCAACGAGGTCGAATTGAACGTGCGGGCCAGCGATATTCCTGACCATCTGACCGTTGACCTGACCGGCCTCGATATCGGCGACACGGTGAAGATCTCGGATGTGGCGCTGCCTGAGGGCACCTCGCCGACCATTACCGATCGCGATTTCATGATCGCCAATATCTCGGCCCCGTCGGCGGTGCTGACCGAAGATACTGAAGAGGGCGAAGAGGCGGACGAGGGCGAAGCAGATACGGGTGAGGACGAGAAGGAATAATTTCCTCTCGATCGTCAAACCAGATGAATACGGCCCGGCAAACGCCGGGCCGTTTTGCATTTGCAGGCGGCAGAGCATTGCTGGACGGGCGGCATGAGCGGAGCTATAAGTGCGCCATGATGCACCGCTATGCCATCGCGACCCGGCTTTCTGGCCGAATTACCGGCCCGGCCCGCTAGACAGGCGGTGCCGGAACCTTGCAGTACGCCCGACTGCACCGCCCAACCCAAACAGAACTGACCGAGATTGCGAGCCGAGCGATGACCGCCGAAACCACGTCCGAGACGGCCGATAACACTGGCGCCAAGACTGGCGACAACACCCCGAACTACAAAGACACCCTGTTCCTGCCCCAGACTGACTTTCCGATGCGGGCCGGGCTGCCGGCGCGTGAGCCGGAATGGTTGGCGCGGTGGGAGGAGATGGGCATCTATGACCGGCTGCGGGCCAAGCCGGACCGCAAGCCGTTTGTGCTGCATGATGGGCCGCCCTACGCCAATGGGCATCTGCATATCGGCCACGCGCTTAACAAGATCATGAAGGACATGGTGGTGCGGTCGGCCCAGATGCTGGGGTTTGACAGCCGCTATGTGCCGGGCTGGGACTGCCACGGCCTGCCAATCGAGTGGAAGATCGAGGAGCAGTACCGGGCCAAGGGCAAGAACAAGGACGAGGTGCCGATCAACGAATTGCGGGCCGAGTGCCGCCGGTTCGCCGAGGGCTGGATCGATGTGCAGCGCGAGGAATTCAAGCGGCTGGGTGTGATCGGCAACTGGGAAGACCCCTATTTGACCATGAGCTTCGAGGCCGAGGCGGTGATCGCCGAGGAATTCATGAAGTTCGTGATGAACGGCTCGCTGTACCAGGGCTCGAAGCCGGTGATGTGGTCGGTGGTCGAGAAGACCGCCCTGGCCGAGGCGGAGATCGAGTATCACGACCATCAGAGCCATACGGTTTGGGTGAAGTTTCCGGTGATCTTAGCGCCTGGAACTTTCCAATACGAAGAGGATTCCCTGAGCGATGATGAAATCGCGACGCGGAAATC
>DATLAW010000025.1:0-5189 GCA_035527255.1 Thermohalobaculum sp.
TGCTCGGTTACATCAATTGGCGCGGCGATATTCCTTTCGTTCTATGCCCCTTTCTATGAACCGAAAGGCGAAGACGCGGTTAGGAATATCGCCGCGCCAATTGATGTAACCGAGCACCTTTACATCCGGCCGGACCTGCCATTCCCCTACCTCTCCGGCGTAGTGCGAATCCCAACCTTCTCGGCTGATGGGGAGCTCATTCAGAGTGAAGGGTACAACCGGGCCGAGAAGGTCTACTACGCTCCACCGCTTGGGCTGACGATTCCGAGTGTCAGCCGGAAAGTTAGCGCCGCCGATTTGGCGGAAGCCAAGCGCCTTCTCATCTGTGATGTGTTGGCTGATTTTCCGTTTGACGGTTTGTCGAGAAAAGAGATTGTGGATCGCGCATCGGGAAAAGCCGAACTTCCCCCGCCCGCATCACTTATGAATGCTATCGGACTTCTGTTGCAGCCGTTCTGCCATCCCATGATTGCTGGGCCACTGCCCGGCACATTGGTTACGAAACCCGCCCCCGCAACAGGCGCTAGCCTGATGGTCAGCGCGATTCAGCAGATAATTTCAGGTGCGACATCGGTACCTGCACGAGACCTACAAGGTGAAGGGCATGAAGCTCGCCGCCGCCGTCGAACCCACTTTGGGTCCGAAGGGGATGAACGCAATGGTCGATCGCCCCATCGGCACCCCGCTGATCACCCGGGACGGCGTTTCCATCGCCTCCGAGATCGAGCTGTTTGATCGGTTCGAGAATATGGGCGCCCAGGTCGTGCGCGAGGTCTCGATGCAGACCAACGACGTCGCCGGCGACGGCACCACCACCTCGATCGTTCTCGCCAACGGCATCATCCAGGGCGGTGTCGAGTTGACCTCGCGCGGGGCGAAGCCGGTCGATCTTTGCCACGGCATCGAACTCGCCGTTGCGACGGTGCTCGGCGCGCTGGCCAAGACCGCGATCCCGGTCGAGGGCGGGTTGCTCGAGTCCGTTGCGATCATCGCCTCGACCAATCGCAAGCTCGGCACGCTGGTGGCCGACGCCTACAAGGCGACCGGGGTAAAGGGGGTCATCACCACCGACTTCGCGGTCGGCATCGAGAGCTATGTCGAGGTGGTCGAGGGCATGTCGTTCGACCGTGGCTACATCTCGCACCACCTGGTGACCGATCAGGAGGCGATGCGGGCCGAACTGAAGTCGCCCTATATCGTGCTGACCGATATCAAGCTGGTGAAGCCCGAGCAGCTCGCCGCGGTGCGGCAAATTGCGCAGGAGGACGGCAAGCCGCTGCTGATCGTGTCCGAGGATTGCTCGCCCGACGTGCTGTCCTCGCTGCTGGCCCGCGATGCGCCCGGCAAAATCCTGGTGGTGCACCCGCCCGAGTTCGGCCAGTGGCGCAAGGCAATGATGGAGGATCTCGCCATTCTGACCGGCGGCCGGGTCCTGGTGCGCGACCTCGGCGGGCGACTGGAAGACATCACCCGCGACGATCTGGGTTCGGCCGACGCTGTGTGGTCCACCGGCTCTGACACCACGATCGTGCGCGGCCACGGCGATCCCAACGCAATCACGGCTCGGCGGGCCCAGGTGCAACGCCAATACGACCGCGCCCCGCCAAACATCGAGCAGGACAAGCTGCGCGAGCGGATGGCGAAGCTGTGCGACGGCACCGCCGTGATCTACGCTGGCGGCGTGACGCCGGTCGAGCAGAAGCGCACCATCCAACTGATCGAGGACGCGCTGAATGCCGTCCGCGCTGCGATGGACGACGGTGTGGTTATCGGCGGCGGCGTCTCACTCGCCCGGATTGCCTCAGCGCTCGATGCGCCGATCGCAGCGGCTGAAGGCGACCTCCAAGCGGGCATGAAGCTAGTGCAGTCGGTGTTGTCGCACCCGCTGGCCCGCATCGCCATCAATGCCGGGCGCGACCCCAACGAGGTCGTGCAGAAGGTTGCCGAACTGGGCGCGAACGAAGGCTTTAACGCCGAGACCGGCACTTTCGGCAACCTGCTTGAAGCGGGCGTTGTTGATCCCCTCCAGGTCACTGCCGCAGCGCTGCAGAACGCGGCCTCGGTCGCCACGTTGATCCTGACAACCGAGACGCTGATCGGCGATCTGGCTGAGGATGAGGATCCGACCGCCGGGGCCGCACGCGGCGGCGGCGCCGAGAAGCTGGGGCGTCAATGAATTGAACAACGCCCTCCCGGCCTCAGCGGTCGGGAGGGCGGTAATATCGGAACTCCGGGTCGCACCTGGGGTGGGGCAACTGGTCCAAGCGGAGAAAGAAAATGAAAGCTGCACGCCTTTACGAATACGACGCCGCAATGGCCGTCGACCTGAAGATTGAAAACGTCGCCGCCCCAACCATCAACCGCCCCGACGAGGTTGTGGTGAAGGTCGGCGCGGCGGGTCTGTGCCGGACTGACCTCCACATCATCGAAGGCGTGTGGAAGAACATCATGGATGTGGAAGGGTCGCTGCTTCCCTACATCATGGGCCACGATAATGCCGGTTGGGTCGAGGATGTCGGGTCCGGTGTCACCTCGGTGAAAGTCGGTGACGCGGTGATTTGCCACCCGCACCGGACTTGCGGCATCTGCCTTGAATGCCGCTATGGCGAGGACATGCATTGCCAGAATTCGGCGTTTCCCGGCCTCGGCCTCGACGGCGGCTTTGCCGAATATTTCCTGACCAATGAGCGGGCGCTGATCAAGCTCAACACCGGAATCACCCCGTTGGATGTCGCTCCGATGGCGGATGCCGGGATCACCGCCTACCGGGCGGCGAAAAAGGCCGCGAAAATCCTGCGCCCCGGCGCCTATTGCGTCATCCTCGGCGTTGGCGGGCTGGGCCACATCGCGCTGCAATGCCTGCATGCGATCTCCGGCGCGCGCACCATCGCGATCGATCGTGAACCGGGCGCACAGCTGCTTGCGAAAGACCTCGGCGCCGACTTCGTGCTGGATGGCGGGCCGAATGTGGTCGAGCAGGTGCGCGAGATCACCGGCGGCGGCGCCCAGGTCGTGATCCATTTTGTCGGCGAGCTTGGCGTCGAGAACCTGTGCTGGAAGATGGTCCGCAAAGGTGGGCAAACGCTGGTCGTCGGTTACGGCGGCAAGATCGAGGTGCCGACCGTCCATATGGTCGTCGAGGAGATCAACATCGGCGGCAGCCTGGTCGGCAACTTCACCGAACTGGTCGAACTGATGGAGCTGAACGCCGACGGCAAGGTGAAGATGCATTACACCCAGTACAGCCTCGACGACATCAATGTAGCGCTCGACGACTTCAAGAACCGCCGCTTCGCCGGGCGCGGTGTGATCGTCCCATAAGCGAGGCAGCGGTCAGCCATCGCGTTGGCAGACCGAACAGAATAGGGGCGGCCGGGAAACCTGCCGCCCTTGTTTGTATGAGCCTTTTTGCCATGAGCAGCGGCGACAGTCCTCAGCCACGAAACCGGCAGCAGCTCAATCAGCATCCGGGCGTTTCCCTTGGCGTAGGAGCGGTCTCCGCTCTCGGCAGCGTTCCACACTTTCGAGTGGTCAAATCCAGAACGCACCGTTATCGTTCAATTTCGCAGAACCAAAGGGAGACTACTAATGAAACGCTTTATGATCGCTGCGGCAGCAGCGGCGCTTATGGCTGGCGGTGCTCAGGCCAAGACACTGGTTTATTGCTCGGAGGGCTCGCCCGAAGGCTTTAACCCGGCGGTTTACACTGCGGGAACAACGTTCGATGCCTCGTCGCATGCGCTGTTCAACCGGCTGGTGGAGTTCACTCCCGGCACGACGGAAATTGCTCCGGCGCTGGCTGAAAGCTGGGAGGTATCCGATGACGGTCTTGCATACACCTTCCACCTACGCGCCGGTGTGAAGTTCCATACCACCGCGAACTTCACCCCAACCAGAGACTTCAACGCCGACGATGTGCTGTATTCGTTCAACCGGCAATTCAAGGCCGACCACCCAGACCACGGTCTGTCGGGGGGCAACTACGAGTACTTCAACGCAATGTCGATGCCGGACCTTCTGAATGAGGTGGTCAAGGTCGACGATCTGACGGTGAAGTTCGTCCTCAACCGGCCCGAGGCGCCAATGATATCCAATCTTGGCATGGACTTTGCCTCGATCACATCGGCCGAATACGCTGACGCAATGCGTGCGGCCGGCACGCCTGAGACCAATGATTTGCTGCCAGTAGGCACCGGACCGTTCCAGCTCGTCGCATACCAGAAGGACGCGGTGATCCGCTACAAGGCCCATCCGGAATACTGGGCCGGCAAAGCGGCAATCGACGATCTGATCTTTGCCATCACACCTGACAACTCGGTGCGACTGCAGAAGCTGAAGGCGGGTGAGTGCCATGTGATGCCCTACCCCAATCCAGCCGATATCGAAGCGATCAAGGCGGATCCGAGCCTGACTCTGCTGGAGCAGGAAGGGCTGAACACCGGCTATATGGCCTACAACACCCAGATGGCGCCCTTCGATAACGCCAAGGTGCGTCGGGCGCTGAATATGGCGATCAACAAGCAGGCCATTATCGATGCGGTGTTCCAGGGTGCCGGCAAAATTGCCAAGAACCCGATCCCGCCGACCATCTGGTCCTATAACGAAGCGACGGTCGACGACTCCTATGATCCGGTCGCTGCAAAGGCGGCGCTGGATGCCGAGGGCGTGTCGGGCCTGAAGATGAAAATCTGGGCGATGCCGGTGCAGCGGCCCTACAATCCCAACGCCCGGCGCATGGCCGAACTGATCCAGGCGGACTTTGCCGCGGTTGGGGTTGAGGTCGAGATCGTCTCCTACGAGTGGGGCGAGTACCTGTCGCGCTCGAAGGAGGTAGATCGCGATGGTGCGGTGCTTCTGGGCTGGACCGGCGACAATGGCGACCCGGACAACTTCCTGGCCGTGCTGCTTGGCTGCGACGGGGTCGGCGGCTCGAACCGGGCACAGTGGTGCTATCAGCCGTTCCAGGACTTGATCCAGAAGGCCAAAGTTGTCTCCGATGTCGGCGAGCGGACCAAGCTGTATGAGCAGGCACAGGTTGTGTTCAAGGAGCAGGCCCCGTGGGCGACGATCGCCCATTCGGTCGTTTTCATGCCGATGTCGAACAAGGTCACCGGCTACAAGGTCGATCCGTTTGGCGGACACTCGTTCTACGGCGTCGATATCGCCGAATGAGCCAGCGCGGGGCACGG
>DATLAW010000026.1:0-16505 GCA_035527255.1 Thermohalobaculum sp.
CCTGATCCACGGCATTGGTGCGGCCCGCGATACCTGGCGGTACATGGCCCCGATCCTGAGCGAGCACTTCACCGTCGTCAGCTACGATCTGCGCGGCCACGGTACCTCGCCGAAGTCAGCCGGTGAATTCGGGCTCGACGATCTCGTCAATGATCTTGAGCGGCTGCGCCAGCGCACCGGCGTCGAGAAAGCCCATTTCGCCGGCCATTCGCTCGGCGGCATGATCGGCCCGGCCTATGCCCGCAAATACCCCGATCGGGTGTTGTCGCTCGGCCTTCTGTCCACCGCCGCCGGGCGCACCGAAGACGACAGCGCCAAGGTCTGGGCCGTGGTCCATGCCATGGAGGAGAAGGGCATCCCGCAGGTGCTCGATACCCTGGTCGGACGCTGGTACACCGACGCCTTTGTCGCCGCTCGCCGCGATATCGTCCAGCGCCGCCTGAAGCAGGTCGTCGATACCGACGCAGATGTCTTCATGAATGTCTTCCGGATCTATGCCGGCACCGAATTGATGCCGTGGCTGCACGAGGTGGAGGCCCGGTGACTGGTGCTGACCGGCGAGAACGACGGCGGTTGCAATCCACGCCTCAACCGTTTGATCGACGAGGCATTACCGAATTCGGAGCTGGTGATCCTGCCCACCTACAAGCACGCGATCCTGCTCGAGGCCGGGGAAGAAGTGGCGGCGCACGTGATCCGATTTATGCTTGGTGGAAAGCCATTAACCTGAAAGAACATGCCCGGAAGCTGCATCGTTGTTTTAAGCGACAATGAATGGACGGGACTAAAATGGGTATCCTCGACGATAAAGTCGCTCTGGTCACCGGCGCCAGCCGGGGGATCGGGCGCGGCGTCGCCATCGGATTGGCGCGCCAGGGCGCCAGGGTTGCGATCACCGCGCGGACCATGGCGCCCGGTGACGCTCCGGCGCTCGACGCCTCGGGCCGCCGCGTTCCGGGCAGCCTCGCCGAGACTCTGGAAGCGCTCGCTGAAATTGGCGCCGATGCAATCGCGCTGCCGGCCGACCTGGCGGATATCGACAGCATCAGCCATTTGGTCAGCCAGACCGTCGCCAGGTTTGGCCGCCTCGACATCCTGGCCAACTGCGCCATGGGCTTCCCGGTCGACTACGAGGGCACATCATTCTGGAAAAGTCCAGTGACCGACTGGGATGCCCAGAACGCGGTCGGGGTCCGGTCCCACTACCTGACCAGCTTTTTCGCCGCCCCGCACATGGTCGACCGGAGCAATGGCCTGATCGTCAACATCTCGTCGGCAGGTGCCATCGGCGAATACTACAACGCAGGCTTTCGGGTCGCTCATGCCGCGAACAACCGGCTGGCCAAGGCGATGGCCTTCGATCTCAAGGATCACGGCGTCGCCGCTATCGCGCTCTGGCCACGCTGGGTGCTGACCGAACGGGTGAAACTTGCCGCCGAGAAGAACCACCCCGGCTTCCACGTCGATCCGGCCGAGTTGGAAGACGCCGACACCCCCGAATTGATCGGCGAGGCCATCGCCCGATTGTCGGTCGATCCGCGGCGCATGGACAAAAGCGGCCACGTCCAGCTGATCGCCGAGCTGGCCGATGCATACGGCCTGGTCGAGGCGAACGGGCGTAAACCACGAATTGACGATTTCACCCGTGAATTGCGTGAAAGGATCGACCGGATCGAGGGCGCGCTTGACTGGTAAGAAGTAATGCTGGCGGCAAATTCCTCCCTCACAGACCGTCTTCGCGCCGCTTTTGAACTATTTTGTCGCAACGGCGCCAGACAGCGCTCGATTTTACGCGCCTGATCGACGTCCAGTTCCTCCGGAGTCGCCATGTTCCAGCGCCGAATCCCCGAATGGCTGCGCCACGCTCCAGCGCCGAGCGTGCGGGGCTTTGCTGTTCTTGCCAGCGTCGAGTCTGTTGCTCGCGGCATTCTGGTCTCGGTTTTCCCGATCGCCATGTACAAGACCTTTGGCGACAGCCGCGCGGTCTCGGAGATCTATTTTCTGATCGGTGGCGCATCGCTGGTCACCGTTCTTCTGGTGCCATGGCTGATCCGCTTCGTGCCACGGCGGTGGATGTACACAATCGGCGCCCTGATGATGATCGGCGGCGGGTTTTTGGCAGCACTTGGCGGCACGGTACTGCTGCCGATTGGCTTGACCGCCTGCACTATGGCGACCGTCATCGTCTTCGTCTGCGTCAACGCCTATGTGCTCGACTATATTGAGCGCACTTCGCTTGGCGAATGCGAGACCCTGCGGCTTTTCTACAGTGGCTTGGCCTGGACCATCGGCCCCTTCCTCGGCATCTGGCTGATGTCCCAGTGGCCCCCGGCACCGTTCATCGTGTCCGGGGTGGCCGCGACCATCATGCTGGTTGTCTTCTGGGTCATGCGCCTGGGCAATGGCAAGCTGATCACCCGGGCGCGGGCGCCACAGCCGAACCCACTGGCCTACCTGCCGCGCTTCTTCGCCCAACCGCGCCTGATCGCCGGGTGGAGCTTCGCCGTGCTGCGCACCTGCGGCTGGTGGGTCTATGTCGTCTACCTGCCAATATACGCGGTCGAGAGCGGCTACAGCGACCAGCTCGGTGGGCTCTTGTTGTCGATTACCAACGGCTTCCTGTTCGTGACCCCGTTCATGCTGCGCTGGATGCGCGCCCGCTCGGTTCGCCATGCGGTCAGGGTTGGTTTTTTTGGCAGTGCTACGGCCTTCGCGCTGGCCGCCGTGATGGGCAACCAGCCAATGATCGCGATCGGGCTTCTGATGACCGGGTCGTTCTTTCTGATCCTGCTCGACATGTGCGGCGGCCTGCCGTTCCTGATGGCGGTAAAGCCGTCCGAGCGGACCGAGATGTCAGCGGTCTACGCGACCTACCGCGATGTCTCGGGTGTCGTCACCCCGGGTATTGCCCGGCTGGTCCTCGCTGTCGCTCCGTTGCCAATGGTGTTCGCCGCGACAGCACTCGGCTTGGTCGCTGCCCTGGTCATCTCGGCCAACCTGCATCCGCGTCTCGGCCTGCCTCGAGGGCTTCGCGCCTGACGTATTGCCGCCTACGTTGACCGCCCTTACCCGGCGCGCTATCCCAGCCATCCTTGGCCAGCGGCCAGCCATAGAACGAGGCCCCCATGACTTGCCGGATCATCCAGTCGCTGGCCGAAATTGGCGACCGCTATCAGGCGCTATTTGTCGACCTCTGGGGCTGCTACCACAACGGTATTGCCACCTATCCGGCGGCCGTGGACGCGTTGCACGCATACCGCAAGGAGGGCGGCATCGTCATCCTGCTGACCAACGCGCCCAGGCCTGCCGCCAGCGTAAAGACCTTCCTCGACCGCATTGGCGCACCCGCGGACAGCTATGATGGCATCATGTCATCCGGTGCTGCCTGCCAACGGGCACTCGCCAGCGGCGACCACGGCAGCCGGTTCCACTATGTCGGCCCGCCCCGCGATCTCCACATGCTGACCGGCCTCGACCACGCGGACGCGCCGCTGGACCAGGCCGACGCCATCCTCTGCACCGGTCTCCGCGACGACCTGAAGGAGACCCCGGACGACTACATCGATGCGATGGTGGATTGGCGCGCACGCGGCCTGACCCTTCTCTGCGCCAACCCCGACCTGATCGTCGACCGCGGTGAGCAGCGCCTTTACTGCGCCGGTTCGCTCGCGCTGGCCTACGAGAAGGTCGGCGGCAAGGTGGTCTGGTTTGGCAAACCGCACGGCCCGACCTACGACCAGAGCTTCCACCTGCTGGAGGAACTCACCGGCCGCGAGATTTCGCCGGATGCGGTCCTCGCCATCGGCGACGGCATCCGCACGGACGTAAAAGGCGGCCTCGACGCCGGTCTCGACGTCCTCTTTGTCGCCGGCGGCCTGTCAGCAGCCGACCTCGGCACTGACGCGGAACACCCGGATCCGTTGATGTTGTCCGCCTACCTCAAAGAACACGGCGTTGCGCCGCAGTATGCGATTGGCCGGTTGAGGTAACGCATGCGACATGTCCATTTGTTGTATTTCAGTGTCAGGCGACAAACGCAATTACAACCAACAGCTGATTTCAACTCAATCAGCAGTTGTAAAACTTCATCCAGCATGGTAACACACAAAGTTGTGTTTCGTCGGTAAGGTCGCGAACTGAAACCGATTTTGGTGTAATGTGTTCTGGAGAGTTGAGATGAAAAACCTGACCAAATTCTTTGACGATGACAGTGGTGCGGTCACTATCGATTGGGTCACCCTGAGCGCGGGTATCCTCGTCGTTGGCATCTTCACGGTCTACTCGATCTACAACAATGGCGTCGGCAGTGTGGTCGAAAATGTCAATTCGAATGCTCTTGATGTTTTCGTCAACGCGGAGATTGGAACGGTCGTAAACCAGAACCAATAAACGGCATCGGCGGCGGATGCTTGGGCGTTCCACCCCAATTTTTCGCGCGGCCGCGCGTGGTGCAATTCCGAGCCATGCCGAGTCCGTTCGCCGGGCGCAAAAATCGTATAAGCAACGAGAATATGCGCCCGTTCGGAACTCTTTCGGAACTCTTCCGTGCAGGGGATCGTCTCGATCAAGGGCCGCGGTGTTTCGGCACCGCGCCCAGATCGGCACCCGTATCAGAGGCGAAATTTTATTCCTGAGAGATAAATATTAATGAAACTATCTTGCGCAATTTAGTTGCGCATATATCTCGACTCAGGTAAACATGCTGCAACGCACAAATGCTCGTCAGAGGGTAGTCATGCTGGACAACATGTTACGCGGCACGGTCTGTATCGAGGACTTGGAGATCGGCATGTTGCGCGAACTCACCAAGACCATCGAGGACTACGACATCAGGATGTTTGCCGACATTTCTACCGACCGTAACCCGGTGCATCTGGACGAGGAATACGCACAGGAGACCATCTTCGGCGGTCGCATCGCTCATGGCATGCTGACCGCCAGCCTGATCTCGGCGGTAATCGGCGAGCAACTGCCAGGCCACGGTACCGTCTATCTGGGGCAGACGCTGAAGTTCCTCGCCCCGGTCCGCCCCGGCGACGATGTGACCGCCCGGGTTACCGTGCGCGAGATCGATCACGCCAAACGCCGAGTCACCCTTGATTGCGTCTGCCTCGTGGGCGAAAAGGCTGTCCTCAAGGGCGAGGCGCTTGTGCTCGCGCCCTCAAAGAAGTTCGACTGAGGGGCGATCCTGCCCCGAAAGCAGGGGCGGGGATGCAGCTGATCAAGGGCTTCGAGGGGCTAGCACCCGGCCAGCGCGGCGCCTCGGTGGCGCTGGGAAACTTCGACGGCGTGCATCGCGGCCACCAGGCGCTGATCGCCGAGGCTGCCCGTGCCGGCGCCCGTATCGGTGCGCCGACCGGGGTCATCACCTTCGAGCCCCACCCGCGCCGTTTCTTTCAGCCCGACGCGCCGCCATTCCGTTTGACTCCCAGCCGCGAGAAGGCCCGCATCCTCGCCAAGCACGGGGTCGGACACATCCACGAACTGGCGTTCGACGCTACGCTCGCAGCCATGCCTGCCGAGGCGTTCGTCGAGCAGATCCTGGCCGGAGGCGATCGCGGCGGGCTCGGCATCCGTCACTTGGTCATCGGCGAGGATTTCCGCTTCGGCAAGGGACGCACCGGCGATGCCCGGCTGCTGCGCAACATGTCCGCCGATCTCGGCTTCACCGTCTCGATCCATCACATCCTGAAGGGCGAGGCCGGCGAATATTCCTCGACCGCCGTTCGGGTCCATCTCGAGGAGGGCCGTTGCGATGCCGCAGCGGCGCAACTCGGCCGCTGGCACGGTGTCTCCGGCCCGGTCATAAAGGGTGACCAGCGTGGCCGCGAATTCGGCTATCCGACCGCCAACCTAACCTTCGGCGAGCAGATCATTCCGCGCTACGGCATCTACGCGGCCCAGGTCGAGGTTCTCGACGGCCCCCATGCCGGCACCCATGCAGGTGTCGCCAGCATCGGCGAGCGCCCGACCTTCGGGATCAACGCGCCAAATTTCGAGGTCCACCTTTTCGACTTCGATGGAGACCTCTACGGCGCCCAAATCTCCGCCGGTCTGGTGGCCTATCTACGCGGCGAGGAGCGTTTCGACAACATCGAGGCGCTGATCGTCCAAATGGGTCAGGACGCAAGCCTCGCCCGCGCCCGACTGCCCATGCATCTGTCCCCGGCTGGCTCCCCGGTTGACTGGGGCGGTTCCGGCATTGCCCGCGCCGCCTAAGTTGGTTGATCGGACCTCAAGCGCGCCGCCACAAACGCTCTGGCCCAGCGCATTTTGACCTGATTGACGGCGTTTCGGCTGATATTTAGCCCTTCGATTGGCTAAATCGCCGGGAAAAGCCCATTTTGCGGTCGGCGATTGAGAATATCTTCACATCGATGTTGTGTTTTCCGAATCATCGGGGCAAACTCTTTGGGAAGGACGCGTTAACCCATAAAAATTGAGCGCTCGCAGCGTCCGAACTTAGCGAAGCAGCTCATACGTTGAGGATGAAGCGATGACCAACGTCATCAAGATCGCTAAGCAGCGACGCGCAATGGTTGCTATAGAGCTCGCCAAGCTCGACAATTTCATCCGCTTGGCGGAGGCTTTGGACGAGTATGGTCGAGGCGACCGCCCGGCCCTTCCAATTGATGGCTTGATGCCGAGCCTTCTGGAGGCAGATTTCGACTTCGATGTCGACTTCAGCCTCGAAGGCTGGCCGATGCCTGAAGCCATAGCCGTTATCCCCGCCGTTATCGCCAACGTCAGCGAGGCGAAGCCTCGCAAACCTGTCGATGACCGCATCGTCAAAATTCTCGATCGCACCGAGGAGCCCTCCGCCGAACAGCAGGCCGCCGAACAGCAGGCCGCCGAACAGCAGGCTGCCGAAATTCTTGCCACCGAAAAGCGTATGGCCGAACAAAGTATGGCCGAACGACTCGCCGCAGAGAAGCCTGCCGCAGAGAAGCTCACTCTTGCGGTGGTCAAAGCCGAACAGTCCACGACCTTGCCTGAAGAGAGCCGCGAACTGGTAATCCTCCCCAACACGCCCCTTTTGGCCGCTTTCGACTTCTCAAGATTGGCCGCCATCCGCCTGCGGCTTAACGATATTATCAGCACGGCCTATGCCAACCTGAAGTCTCGCAGACGCCTCGAGCGACGCTTCAGCGAGCTTAAAGGCGCCTCCCGGCAAGGCTTCATGCATGAACGGATGGCTTTAACTTCAAGCATGATTGGATTTAATGGCATCGTTTCAGTCCGTCAGTGGGTCAAAGATCTTGTCACGACGGCCAACGCCAATCTTGTAACCGTCGACCAGCTTCGCAAACAATGGGAGTCGAGGGTCCTTTTGCTCAGCCCGCCCGTCACGTCGACGCCTGTCGATGAGACCGCTGCTGCTGTGGTCGCCGATATCGACGACACCGATTTCAAGAACTGGCTCCAATCCGAACCTGCTCGTGGTTCGGTCATGCCGGAGATCGATATAATTCTGGCGGATCCCGATCAGTTTTCCTTCACTGACAAAGCTCCGGTGAACGCGAATAATCCCGCCAGAAACATTGCGCGCGCGCCAATTGCGACCCCGAGCGCCGCTAATTTGGTCGACGTCCGGGTCGGGCAAAGGCTACGCCATCGCCGTTGGATGGCGGGAATGACCAAGCAGCAGCTTGCCGAGCGCACCGGTGTCAGGTCCGAGCAGATCAGGTCGTTCGAGGCGGGCACTCTGCACATCGGTGACGACATGATGTGGAGCCTCGCGGCGGCTTTGGAAGTGCCGATGACGTACTTTCTCGAGGACCTTGAAGACACAGTGCCTGATAGCAGCGCGAAGTCTGCAACAACTGAGAAGGTCTTGTCCGCCGACAGCGCCCAGGCAATTCGTGCAAATGAGAATCCACTCCCCGCCGGGAAAGACGCATTACCGTCAGTCGCCGAACTCTCGGTATTGAAGGGAAAGGTTGGCGAAATGGCTGACGATCTCGTGTCTGTGAAGGAAGACGAGCTGGTGCTCACCGAGCGGCTACCGGTCGACGCTGATCCGGTTGATGTCCACGTTGGCCAAAGGCTGCGTCAACGCCGCTGGATGATGGGAAAGACGAAGCTGCAGCTTGCCGAGGCTATCAAGGCCACTGCCGACGACATCCAGAAATTCGAGGACGGTGTGACCCGAATTGGCGCAGGCACGATGTGGGAAATCGCAACGGCGCTGGAGGTTCCGGTGTCTTTCTTCTTCGAGGGCATCGATGGTCAGGCACCGGATACAGGTCAGGCGCGGGCAGAAGTCATCTCCGACGATGAGGCGCTAACACTAATCGGCCGCGCGCCACGAGCCAAAAGAGCCTGACGACCGCGATATTCTCTGAATTAGAGCGCCATCAGCAAGCTCAAGAAATCGGAACTGCTTTGGCCCGGTGGCTGGGGGTTTGTGCACCCGCCATTCTCTCGTATAGAACACCGATCCCACCGATCCCAGCGAGCCGAGCGCGCCCAGACCGAGAGCCCAATGCCCTCACCTGCCCGGAACCAGTTCGCGCTTCTGAAGACCCGGCGATTTCTGCCGGTGTTTCTGGTCCAGTTCCTCGGTGCCTTCAACGATCAGGTCTACCAGAAGGCCTTCGTTGCGCTGATTACCTACCGGCTGGCCGACCAAATCGGGATCGATGTCGCCGCTCTCGGCGCCATCGCCTCGGGCCTGTTCATACTGCCCTTCGCCGTGGTTTCCCCTACAGCCGGGCAGATCGCCGACCGGGTCGACAAGGCGGTGATGATGCGCTGGGTCAAGGCGTGGGAGATCGTGGTGATGCTGCTCGCGGTCGTCGGATACCACACCCAGAACATCTATTTCCTGTATTTTGTCCTGCTTCTGATGGGCGCCCAGTCGGCGGTTTTTGCGCCGATCAAATACGGTGTGCTGCCGCAATACCTGCACCGCGACGAGCTGCTGGGTGGCAACGGCCTGGTTCAGGCCTTCACCTTTCTGGCCATCCTCTTCGGCTCGATTATCGGCAACGAGCTGATCCTGACCGATTCCGGCGTGCTCATCGTCTCAATCACCGTGGTGGTGATCGCTGTGGCGGGCTTCGTCGCCAGCCTCTTTGCCCCGCCGGCACCCCCGGCGGGCGCAGTCATGCCGGTCGACTGGCTGTTTCCACGGGCGATCTGGTCGCTCATCCGGTTGGTTCGGACGCATCCGCCCGCCTTTCGGGCTATCCTGTCGATCTCATGGTTCTGGTTCCTCGGCGCGACTTTCCTGTCGCTGCTGCCGGCCTATGCCCGCGACGCGCTGGGTGCCGACGAGGGCGTGTTGACGGTACTGTTGGCCGGATTCTCGATCGGCGTCGCTATCGGTGCGGTCGCATCGGAGGCGCTCGGACGCGGCGTCGTCGGGTTCGCTTTGCCGCCGATCGGCGCGCTGGGTTTGGCGGTGATGGCGGTCGAGCTCTGGTTTGCAACGCCTTCGCAGCCCCTGGCGCTGGCGCCGGCACTGATCGACCGATCCGGGTTCTTCGACATCGTTACCGGTTGGCGGATTTTCGCCGATTTCGTCATCCTGGCGGCCTTCGCCGGGATCTATGTCACGCCCCTCAACGCAGTGCTGCAGGCCGAGGCGCCACAGCAGCGCCGGGCGCGCTTCATTGCCGCCTCGAACATGGTCGATGCCAGCTTCATCATCGCCTCGGCGCTGTTGGTGATGGTCCTATTGTGGTTCGGTCTGGAGGCCACGGAAATCCTGGTTCTGGTCACCCTCAGCGGTCTACCAATGTCCTTCGCAGTGGCACGCTACGCTCCGGCGACGCGGATGGGAAAGGTGGCGCTGATGCTTTGGCCCATTGGTCCGCAGTGAGCACCCGGTCATGAGCCCCCCGTCATGAGCACAAACAAGCCATTCTGGGAGGCCAAGCCACTCGATTCCATGACACCGACGGAGTGGGAGAGCCTGTGCGACGGTTGTGGCCGTTGCTGCGCGATCAAGCTCGAGGACGAGGACACCGGTGCTATTCACTACACCGACGTGGCCTGCCGCCTGTTCGACGACCGCAGCTGCCGTTGCGGCAATTACAGCCTGCGTTCCAAGCTGGTGCCGGGCTGCGTCGTGCTGACCCCTGTGAGGCTGCCCGAGATCGCCCACTGGATGCCCTCGACTTGCGCCTACCGGCTGCTGCACGAGGGCAAACCGCTGTTCGACTGGCACCCGCTGATCACCGGCGACCCGGAATCGGTCCACGCCGCGGGCATTTCCTTGCGTGGCAAGGTGGTCCCGGAATACGAGGTGGACGAGGACGATCTAGAGGATCATATCGTGACCGGAGACGCTTGAATGACGATCAGTGAGCAGGGGAAAATGGGTATGTTTTTCACTTCCGACAATGCCGCCGGGGTCCATCCGGATATTTTGGCCGCGGTCGCCACCGCCTCCGAAGGTCCGGCGATGGCCTATGGCAATGACGAGCTGACCTTCCAGGTCGAGCAACGCATTCGCAAGGTCTTCGATGCCCCCGACGCCCGCACCTATTTGGTCGCAACCGGCACCGCCGCCAATTCGCTGACCCTGGCCTGCCTGTGCCCGCCCTGGTCCACCATATATTGTCACCACGGCAGCCATATCGAGAACGACGAGTGCGCCGGGCCAGAGTTCTTCACCGGCGGCGCCAAGCTGACGCTTCTGGGCGGCTACGACGCCCGCATCGACGCCGCCGAGCTGGCCGAGAAAATCCGCACCGCCACGCCGCATGATGTCCACAATGTCCAGCGAGGTGTTGTCTCGATCACTCAGGCGACCGAACTTGGCGCGATCTACTCGCTCGATCAGGTCCGCCAACTCACCGCAATCGCCCACAAGGATGGCATGGGCGTCCACATGGATGGCACCCGCTTCGCCAATGCGATTGCTCGGCTCGGCTGCACCCCGGCCGAGGCGAGTTGGAAGGCCGGTGTCGACATTCTGTGCCTGGGCGCCACCAAGAACGGCGCCATGGCGGCCGAGGCGGTGGTGATCTTCGACCCGGCCAAGGCCTGGGAATTCGAGCTGCGCCGCAAGCGCGGCGGTCACCTGTTCTCAAAAATGCGGTTCGTTGCAGCCCAGATGGACGCCTATCTGCACGACGGGCTGTGGCTGAGCATGGCCACCCACGCCAACGCCATGGCCGACCGGCTGGCGGCGGGCCTGCGGGCTGCACCGGGTTGTAAAGCTCTCAACTCAGTCGAGGCCAACATGATCTTCGCCGAGATACCGTTGGGCACCCACCGCCGTCTCCAGCAAGCCGGTGCCCGCTATTACCCGAGCCGCGGCGGCCAGGACGAAAACGGCCCCGACGACGCCCCGTACTATGTCCGCCTGGTCGCCTCGTTCCAGACCACCGAGGCTGCCGTCGATCAATTTATTGGAGTGTTGGCGGGGTAGGGCGGGTCACTGTATCCATAGGGGAAAAATGCATTGGGGCCGGTTACAGCGCAGCCCGACGCCAATACCCCGCTACTCCTTAACCGACCCATCCAAATTCTTCGTCGCCTCGAACCCCAGCGCATGCGGGTCGAAATCATAATGCGCCGAGCAGAACTGGCAGTCTGCCGTGACCCGCCCGTCCGTCGTGGTCATATGGCGGATGTCCTTGGCCGAATACATCGCCATCGCCGCCTCGACCCGCTCGGCCGAGCAGGTGCAGCCGAATTCGACCGGCTGGGCCGGGTAGACCCGCGGGATCTCCTCGTGGAACAGCCGGAACAGCAGGTCCTCGATGGCCAGATGCGGCCCGACCAACTCATGCGTATCGGCGGTCCGCATCAACAGATTGGCGCGGCTCCAGTCCTCCTCGCGGCTGCCCATGGCGGCGACATCATCGGCGGTCATCAGCCCGTCCTCGCCGCTGGCGCCTTCACCGCTTGCGCTGTCGGGCAGGTGCCCGCCCTCGTCCGGCATCTGTTGCAGCATGATCCCACCGGCCCGCCAATGTGCCGCGCGTCCCGGCATCTCGGCTAGTGCTGTCTGGGCGTGGAACCGCGTCGCGATCTGCTCCGACTGGGCAAAATAAGTCTCGGCGCAGGCCGCCAGCGAGCCGCCGGACAGCGGCGTGATACCTTGATAGGGCGTCATGTCCGGCCCCTGATCGATGGTCACCGCGAAGACCCCACTGCCCAGCAACTCGAACGGCTCCGACAGCGACGATGCCACCTCGTCGGCGTCGAAGGCAGCATAGGCGCGGACCCGCGCTGGCTCGCCCTCAATCTCCGGGGCATAATAGTCGGTTGCGATCAGCCGCACCGACCCTTTACCACGGATCTGCAACGAGAACTTCCAACCGAGTTGCACCGTCTGGCCGATCAGCGCCGTCAGCATTACGGCATCGGCGACCAGGCTGGAGACCGCAACCGGGTAGTTGTGCTGACCCAGGATCTGATCCAGCGTCCGGTCAATCCGCGCCACCCGGCCGCGCATGTTCGAACGCTCGAGCAGGAACGGCAGAATAGTGTCGTCGCCAGAGAATGCAGGGACCGGCGCTGCGGTTGCAGGGTCGAATTCGGGGATCAGGTCGTTCATCGCGCTCGCCTATGGCTCGGGTTGCGCCGGACATAACGACTGCGCCGCCCGGAATCAACGGCCCGCGATCCGGCGCCGCAGTGGGGCAGGGGGCGTCTCCAACTTGCCGCAGGGCCGATTTCCGACTGGCCCGCATGACAATTTCATGCCATCCAGCATCGATGAAACGCATAGGTGAGCCTTGGGTCGCGGGTCGCCCGTACCGCGACCGCATCGGCGTCTATGGCCTGCTTGTTGGTCGCGACGGTCGCCTGTTATGCGTCCATCAGCGCGGCATCGACGCCGAAGAAATGCAGCTTCCCGGCGGCGGCGTCGACCCCGGCGAGCAGCCTATCGCGGCGCTCCACCGCGAGGCCCGCGAGGAGACCGGCTGGGTGATCGGCCAGCCCCGCCGCTTCGCCACCTTCCAAAGCTATACCTGGCTGTGGGACTATCGCTACTGGTCGCGCAAGGTCCATCTGATATACATCGCCCGCGCGATCAATAGCCTTGGCCCACCGATGGAGACCGGGCACACCCCGCACTGGCTGACCCCCGGCGAGGCGGTGCGGGCCCTCGATGTCGAAGGCGACCGCGAGATGGTGCGCCGGGCCATGATGCAGGGTCTGATCTGAACCAGCCCGCCAAACCACGATAACTCAGGAGAAAACGGCGAGCAACGCCGGAGCGGGCATAGTTGGGCCCGACGATATGGTCTTCGCCGACGCCGACAAGCGCCGCTCAGCGCTACACCCGCGCCGGTGAGGGGTGACCCCGGCGCGAGTCAATGCAACAACGGTGAAGTCCAACGAGACCGATATCTTGTACGATCGGCTTGCTGCGCCAGCTTAACGCGTCAGAGCAATATGCCGACCGGCCACGACCGTGTCGTCTTTGGTCTCCATATCGGTTGACCAATCCAGCGCGGTAACCTGCGCATCCTCGGACAGGCCGGTCAGGCCGCTTCCCAGCCCAACCTTCAGCCGCTCGACCAGGGCGACCGTCGCGTCAAGCCGGTACCCATTCATCATCTGCCCCGCTGCCCGCGCCTTTAGCACCCGGTCATAACTGATGATCCGGTTCTCGGCCGCGGCGCGGAAATCCATCACGGCCATCTCCTTGGCGGCGACCATTGCCTGGCGCGCCCGCGCCAGATAGCCCTGCGCCAGAAC
Organism: Thermohalobaculum sp.; assembly: GCA_035527255.1. GTDB lineage: Bacteria > Pseudomonadota > Alphaproteobacteria > Rhodobacterales > Rhodobacteraceae > Thermohalobaculum. Next base: position 13,669 of record DATLAW010000026.1, read on the forward strand.
ATTGCCGGCGACGTGGCCGGCGAAGCCATGGATCGGGCTCTCGAACGGAGTGATCGTCTCGCCATTGGTGCAGGGCATCGAGATGCTGCCGTTCTGCAGATGCATGATCACCGGCTTCAGCTCGCCCGGAGGCGCGACGATGACGATGTCGAAGTCGCCGGAGATACTCATGAACTCCGCTGCGCCGAGATACCGGCAGACCACGAGGGCAGAATTCAGCGCCTCGATATCGTCGGCAGTGACCACGCGCTTTGCTCCGGCATCGCGATCACCCGAGCTCGGGTCACTGTGGTGAATGGTCAGATCGGCCCGGCCGGCATGCGCGAAGGCGCGCTCCGCGATACCCTTCAGCGCATGGGGCACTGAAACGTAATGCGCCGGCGACAATTCGCGCGCCGGTGTGCCGCTGCGCCGCGTGTTGACCGTCACCGCGACCGTGAACGCCGGAAATCCGGCACCGCGCGTCGCCGAAAGATGACTGGACAACTTGCGGTCGAAGTCGGTGAAGACATTCCGTTGGATTGTCTGGGTAATCACATATTCGCGCTCGTGATGCCGCTCGATATGCGAGACTTCAAGAACTGGAATTCGCTCGAGACCCGGCTCGACGAATTTTTTAAAAACGTCCATTATACTCATTTACTCTACCTACGCTGGAATCAAACTCAACTGAGACTACCTTAGGAGCCTTTTCTAGAATTGTGAAGCAAAATCACAAGACAAATGAATAAAAATGATCTATAAAGTTAACGTGATTGCTGCTTCTGGCGAAGAAGTGTCGTGAATGTGGCGCCATTAAGAACAATGCGGCGCCAATAGGAAATTTGGGTGGCGGTCCCAGGCTGTATGGTGGCGAAATACTACTGAAAGAGAGTATGGCCTCATTACGCCATATTTGCGGTGCAGACTGGAACGTCGAGTTTTGGGGATAACCGAGGTGATAAAAAATGAGTGTTGAACGCCAAGTCGCAGGTGGATCGGTCATCCGCATGGATGCACATCCCAAACCGCCGCGCTCGATGCGCGACACCGGGCTCGAGGAAGGCTTTCTCCTCGATCTCATGTACAAGACGATGTACCGCTTGGGTCTTGAGCGCGCGAGCGAGATCAGCAATGTGATCAAGCTCTCGGTCGCCATCGTCGATGAGATGCTTCGGCTCGGCCAGGAGTTGAAGATGATCGAGACGCTGGGCCAGCGCGGCGCCAGCATGACCGCCGAGATGCGCTACGCCCTTTCACACCTCGGTCGCGCTCGGGCGCTGGAGGCGATGGCGAAAAGCGAATATGCTGGTCCGGCCCCAGTGCCGCTCTCCAACTTCGTCGCCCAGTGCAATGCGCAATCGATCCGCGGCGAAGTGCTCAGTCGGCAGATGCTCGAGAAGGTCTTCGCCAAACTGACGCTGGCTGATGAGCTGATGGCCAAGATCGGCCCGGCGGTGAATTCCGGTCAGTCGATCATGCTCTACGGGCCAGCCGGTAACGGTAAATCGTCGATCGCCATCGCGGTCACCATGGCCTACGAGGATAGTGTCTATCTGCCCTATTGTTTCGAGGTCGATAACCAGGTCGTCACGCTCTACGATCCGACCGTGCACCGCCGGCTCGACAAAGACGACTACGGCAACGAAGGCCTACGCCGTGGCAATGGCTTTGACCGGCGCTATGTGCAATGCCAGCGCCCGGCGGTGATCGCCGGTGGCGAGTTGACACTGGACGCACTGAATATCGCCTACAATCCGACCAGCCGCACCTATGAAGCGCCGATGCAGCTCAAGGCCGTCGGCGGCGTCTTCGTGGTCGACGATTTTGGTCGCCAGCGTCACACGCCGCAGGAGATGATCAACCGTCTGATCATCCCACTGGAATCGAAGGTCGACTATCTGACCCTGCAGACCGGACGCAAATTCGAGGTGCCGTTCGATCCGCTGGTGATCTTCTCGACCAACATCCCGCCTGCGACACTGGCCGACGAGGCGGCGCTCAGGCGTCTGCGCTACAAGATCCTTGTCGATAAGCCGAACAAGGAACTCTACGTCAGGATCTTTGTCAATTGCTGCCGCCAATACGGGCTGGAACTGACCGACGATATCCTGGCCTACCTGCTGCTGGATCTCTACCCGAATCAGCCAGGAGCCGAGATGCATGCGTTCCATCCGAAGTTCCTGATCGAGCAGACCATCTCGATCTGCACCTACGAGGGGGTCAAGCCGGAGATGCGCAAGGACTTCCTCAACCGCGCCTGGATCAACCTGTTCACGAAGGATTGAGGGCAGGATTACGCTGACAGACAGGCGGGGGTGTCGACGCCCCCGCCATTTGGTTTTTTGGGTTCACCTTCGGGCAATTTGAGTCGCTTTCCGGTCAATTGAAAATCTCGGGAAGTCGAGGCATGAAATTTAGGTCGATCGCCCTTGTCGCCGCCGCGGTACTCGCTGTCCTGGTCTGGGCGCAGGACGATACCGATACTGACAGCGGCGCGAGCATCCACAAGCCGCTGCACATGCCGACAGAAGTCACACCCTACGAGCCCGAGCGGATCATTCGTATGACGCTGCACGACTATGTCGGATCGCGGAAGGGTGTTCTGAAGGACGAAACCACTGGGCGCTACGTCACCTGAGCAGCAATCGGTGCTGATGCTCCATCGGACCCGGCAGTTGTTCGTTCGCCAGCGCACGATGCTGATCAATGCGATTCGCGCCCACCTGGCCGAGTTTGGCATTGTTGCCGGCATCGGGCGCAATGGCGTTGAGACATTGTTGGAGCTGATCACCAAGGGTGAGGATGAGAGCATCCCATCGGCAGCCCGCGAGTGCCTGATGGCGCTTGCGGCACAG
>DATLAW010000027.1:0-8900 GCA_035527255.1 Thermohalobaculum sp.
CCCGGCAAATTCATGCCCCGGCACATGCGGCGGCTTGATCCGGGCCACCGCGCCCTTCCAGCCGTGCCAATCCGACCGGCAAACCCCACAAGCGCCAACCTCCAGCACCACACCATCGGCCGGGCATTCGGGTTCCGCCACCTCGGACAGGACCATCGGCCCGCTGAATGTATCAAAACGGATGGCTCTCATGGTCGACTTTCCTCCCTTGGCGTCAGATTGCCGCCAATCGCGCCTTGAACCCCTCCGCCGCCTTGGCGAACCCACCACCCGCCGCATCGACAAAATGGACGTGCTCGCCCTGCTCCAGGCTAAAGACCAGGCAGGTCATCAGCGCCGCCCGGTCGCGATGCAGGCCATAGACCAGCCGCCGGTTCCGGTACTGCCGCTCCAGCCAATCCTCAATTTGCCCCGCCTGCGCCGGCGTGACATCGAGCACGGTCCTCAGCATCCCGTCATACTTGCGGAAATCCGTTTGCGCCTTAAGCTCACCACGGTAGCGCGGCGCGTCATAGGCGCCAATCTTCCGGCCACGGCGTTCGCACCAAAATTGCAGCGCCGCTGTCACCAGCGCCCAAGCATAGCTGCGCAGGATACTTCCGCGCCCCGCTGTGGCCCGGGCCTCCTGCGCCAGGCCTTTCGGGGGCCACCGAAATCGCAGAGTCCGGTCACTGACCGGGGCATGATCCGCAATGCCGCCTTGCAGAATCTCCGATAGCTGCGCCAGAGTTTGGCGAAACACCTGCGCCGCCTGCTCCGGCACAACTGGCTGCACCATCAGCGCGATCATCTGCCCCCGCGACGCCGCCAACGGCTCCCAGCGGCACGACAAGCCCTCCAGATCGGGCGCCTCCGGGTCGTCGATAGCCCGCAGGATCGCCGGATCGCTATCCGGCGCAGATTTCAAAATCTGGTCGGCCCTCTCGACGCCACCACCGGCAAACAGGGCCAGGTTGTTGCCGGGGCTCATGGCATACTTGCGCACCCGGACATCGAATCCCTCGGCGCGCAATCGCGACACCGGCACCGCCGCTGCACGCAGGCCCATGCCGAAGGCGTCCTGCGAGAACCCCTGCAATCGTTGCAGCGCCAACACTGCATGGTCGCGGGCCGGGGCGGGCACCACCGCGAACCCGCCATCGCCACCGAAAACAAATGGTATCTGGTAACCGGCGCAGGCATTCAAGACGACGGTGATCACCGAAGCGCCCACCATGTTCACCTGTTTGTAGCGGCCCTCGGCGATGGCTTGGGTCGAGCCGCGAATATCGCCGCATAGCACAACCCAGTCGTCGGGAACCGGCGCATAGGCATCGAATTCAGTGAAATCGTCAAATTCCGAGAAACTCGGCAGCGCGGCATAAAATTCGGTCGATGATGAAGGATCGGTCATCGCCCAACTGATGCGCCCAATCCGGCCGCCGTCAATCGTTTTTTGCTGTTGGCGACCGGGCTGGACATATCTCTGCGTGACGAGATCGCACGCATCAGCCGCAACTCGAGCCAATCAAATAAGCGCCGGTGCAAACCAGACTTTTCGTACCATAGCGCAGTGACCGCCTCGAACGTTCGAGGCGGTCACCTTACACTACGCTGAACAACACTCACTCACGCGTCCGTCGCCTGAGGGACAGGGTTAGGACACGTTCAACATTCTGAATCGAGGTGGCGGATTTGTGGGCAAAGTAAGAAAAGTCATCAATCAAAACCGAAAATAACTCCGGAAACAATTAATCCACGAGGCGTTTCGGAAAGCCAGCAACCGCGGCGCGAATGAACCAGGATGAAACGCACCGAGATCCAGCGGATCCGCGCCCTCTCGCGTCAGAACAGACCGATCGACCGTTAATTCAATTGAAGCCGCGTGCCGACGTTGCTCAGGCAGCCAGGTCGCGCGGCCTTGGTCCGGCAAATGTGGTCCGGTACATCAGCCGACGGTGGCCATGGTAATCGTTCACGGCATAGTGCTGGGTAAATAGATTGTCCCAGACAGCGACCGTCCCGGCGCTCCAGCGGAACCGGCAGCAGAATTCGGGCCGGGTCGCGTGGCGCTGGATTCGATCGAGGATCGGGCGGCTCTCGGCCTCGGTCATGCCATCGAGCCGGGTCACATAAAGCGGATCAAGAAATAGTGCCCGCCGCCCGGTGATCGGGTTGCGGATCACGGCTGGATGCGCTCTTTCGGTATCGGCCTCAGGGTCGCCGCGGGTCATCTTGATCGAAGCACCGGATCGTTCCTCGACCGGCGGCGCCCACTTGACCCCATAAGGCTTGCCGACATGGATCGCGTCGCGCCCGGCGAGCAGGTCCTTCAGCTCGCCCGGCAGCGCCTCCCAGGCCGAGGCCTGGCTCACCCAAACTGTGTCGCCTCCATACGGTGGCACGACCTCCGCCGACAGCAGCGACCCGGCAGGCGGCCGCTCAAGAAAACTGAAGTCGGTGTGCCATTCGCCGCCAAAAACGCCGCCACCCTCGTCGGCCTCCTTCAGCACGCGGATGACCTCGGGCTCGCCGTCATGCGGGGTGACATAGGGCAGTTGCATCAGCGGACCGAAGGCACGGGTCAACGCCTTGAGCGCATCGAGCGACAGGTGCTGGTCGCGAAAGAACAGCACCTGGTGGCGGGCGAGTGCATCCCGCAGCCCTCCGGCCAGATCGTCGGAGATCGGCTGGCGGAGATCGGTACCATCAATTTCAACGCCGATCGTGCCGGTGACCGGATGTTCATTCAGCATCACCAATCCTCCCTGACAACGTCTGCAACTGGCGTAACGCGCCCTGGTATCGAGCGTCAACGGGGTCGCTGTGGTCGATCTCGACTGGGTTAGGCAGGTGCCGCACACCCGACGCAGCCGTGGCGAACGCTTGACTCCCCGCAGTGCCGGTGCCATCCCCAATCCACCCTCTGGCACAGGGAGTTCAGGGCCCATGTGACAGCATCGGACCCCAATGACCCACCCCGCCGACCTCACCACCGATCAAACGGCGCCCCGCCCCGCACTTTTGTGGCTGGTCCTGCTGGCTATTGGCCTCGGCTGGGGCGCCACCGGGCCGTTCTCGAAGCTCGCGGTATCGACCGGCAATCACCCAATCGGGGTAACCTTCTGGAACACGGCGATCGGCGCCGTCGGGCTAACTTCAATCCTGCTCGCCACCGGCCGGCGGCTGCCATACGACCGGCGGCATCTGATCTTTTTCATTGTGTGTGGCTTCCTCGGCACGGCGCTGCCCAACAGCCTGTCCTACACGGCGTATCAGCACCTGCCGATCGGGGTGAACGTGATGGTCATCGCCCTGGTGCCGATGGCGACCATGCTGATTGCACTGCCGTTGGGAATCGAGCGTCTCGACCCGCTGCGCGTGGTCGGGCTCGGGCTTGGCACCCTGGCGGTGCTTTTGATTGCCCTGCCCGAAACCAGCCTGCCGGAACCCGGTCAGGCCATCTGGGTCGCCCTGCCGGTCATCGTGTCGTTGGCTTACGCGGGCGAGAATATCTACATTTCGACCAGAAAACCGCCCGATTGCGGTGCGCTGACGGTGATATGCGGGCTCAGCTGGGGGGCGCTGATCCTGCTTACGCCAGCGGTCGTCGTCGCCGACGCCTGGGTCGACATCACCCGCTTCGGCCCGCCCGAGCAGGCCATCATCGCCATCTCGTTTGTCCATATGGGGGCCTATTTCGGCTTCATCTGGCTGATCGGCCAGGCCGGACCGATTTTCGCCTCCCAGGTCGGCTATGTGGTTACCGCTTCGGGTGTGGTCCTCGGCATGGCCGTCTATGGCGAGCGCCACTCACCCTGGGTCTGGGCCGCACTGGCGCTGATGTTCGCCGGGCTGGCACTGGTCAAGCCGAGGCGGTAAGTGAACGTTGCAATCGGGAAGGTCGCGATTGTGCGAGAATGTCGACCAAGGGCTGGCGGTCCGTACTGTGTCAACAATGGGCAATCAAGTCGCGCCGTTAGACTCGGTCAACGACATTCCCTAAACTGCCACCCACAACCAAGACGATCCGGGAGAGGCTTCCATGGCGCGGGAGGGAATCAAACGCAGGCTCGCTGCAATCCTGAGCGCGGATGTTGCCGGTTACAGTCGATTGATGAGTGGGGATGAGGCCGGCACGCTCGCTACGCTCATGGCCCACCGCGCCGAACTAATCGATCCCACCGTCGCGAGATTTGGCGGACGGATCGTCAAGCTGATGGGCGACGGGGTCCTTGTCGAGTTCCCGAGTGTGGTCGATGCAGTGGAGTGCGCCATCGCCATTCAGAACGGCATGGCTGCGCGTAACGCCGAGGTGCCCGAGGATCACCGCATTGTGTTCCGCATCGGCATCAACCTGGGCGACATCATCATTGAGCGTGAGGACATATACGGCGACGGAGTGAACGTGGCGGCCCGTCTGGAAGGCCTTGCCGAACCTGGCGGGATCTGTGTCTCCGGCAAGGTTTATGAGGAGGTTGGAAACAAACTCCACACTGCATTCGAGGACCTCGGCCCAACGAAGGTCAAGAACATCCCGAAGCCGATCCAGGTGTATCGCTGGTCCACAGCCGCCGCTGATCCAACGCCCTGGACGGAGAGAGCAAAGGGAGCGTTGCCACTTTCCGACAAGCCGTCGATCGCGGACCTGCCCTTCGACAACATGTCGCATGATCCCGAGCAGGAGTACTTCGCCGACGGCCTGACCGAGGACATCATCACCGAACTCTCACGGTTTCAGAGCTTTTTCGTCATCGCGCGGCACTCGGCTTTTGTCTACAAGGGCAAACCGGCGACCGTGCAGGAAGTTGGCCGCGAATTGAGCGTGCACTATGTCGTCGAAGGCAGCGTTCGCAAGGCGGGCGACCGCATGCGCGTGGCCGTGCAGTTGATCGAGGCGAACAGCGGCAACCACATATGGGCCGAACGCTATGACCATGACCTGACCGACATATTCGACCTGCAGGACGAGGTCACACGGTCCATCGTCGCCGCCGTTCCGGGCCGACTTGAAAGCGCGGATCTCAACCGGATCAAGCGCAAGCGCCCGGAAGACATGGCGGTCTACGATTACGTGCTCCGTGGCAAGATGCATCATCATCGCAGCACAATGGGCGATAATGCGGAAGCGCTGCGGTTGCTTGACAAGGCGATTGAAATGGATCCGGAGTTTTCCGAGGCCTACGCGTGGAAGGCCTGTACCCTTGGCCAAGCGCTCGCCCGGGGCTTTGGTGACGACAAAGAGGACTTGTTCGCTCGGGACGTGGAGGCGTGTGAGAAGGCCCTTTCGCTCGACGAGAATAATTTCGAGTGTCATTGGATCATGTGCGAAGTGCGGATGATGGCCACCCGCCTGGAAGATGCCGAACTCCACCATCAAAAGGCGTTCGACCTGAACTCAAACGATCCTCGCGTCGTTGCCCAGCGGAGTGAGGTGCTGACTTGGCTTGGTCGTCCGCACGAAGGTGTGGAGTGGGCACGTCTGGCGATGCGCCTGGACCCCTACAGCGCCGCCGGCCGGGCGCACCTGCTGGGCCGCGCCTTATACCTCGCGGGCAGCTATGCGGAAGCGATCGAGGCGTTCAAGCAGGTTCGCGCGCCCAGCTTCAGCCACCACGCCGAGATCGCTGCCTGCCATGCGCAACTCGGATCGGACGAGAAAGCAAGACAGCACGCCGGCGAGGTGCTGCGCCTTAAGCCGGACTTCTCCATCGCCAATCATGTGCAAGGCCTGCCCTTCAAGGAACCCCGTGACCGCGACCCGTATCGGGACGGGCTCGCCAAGTCGGGACTGCCTGAATGATCTCACCTTCGCAAGGGATCAGAATCGGAAACTCGACGCGCCAATTTCAGTCGAACGAATCGTCGGCATCCTCCCCGAATGCCGAGACTCGCGATCTGCTCCATCGCCCGCCTACGCCCCCTTCACCGCAGTCGTCACATAATTCACCGATAGATCTCCAGCCGAAATCCGCCACGCCCAGCGCAAGGGGTTGAAAACGAACCCCTTGGCATCGACAAACTCCAGCCCGGCCCGGCCCAGCATCGTCTGCAACTCGGTCGGCGTGATGAACTTGGCCCAGTCGTGGGTGCCCGTCGGCAGCCAGCGCATCACCTGCTCGGCCCCGACAATCGCCACCACATAGCTTTTCGGGTTGCGGTTGATGGTCGAGGTGATCATCAGCCCACCGGGCCGCACCAGTGCTGCACAAGCGTCGAGGAAGGCCTGCGGGTCAGGCACATGCTCGATCACCTCCATGTTCAGCACCGCGTCGAACTGTTCGCCCGCCTCAGCCAGCGCCTCCGCCGTGGTCACCCGGTAGTCGATCTCCAACCCCATCTTCTCGGCATGGACCCGCGCCACCGGAATATTCCGCGCCGCCGCGTCGGCCCCCACAACCGTGGCCCCCAACCGCGCCATCGGCTCGCTCAAAAGCCCGCCGCCGCAACCGATATCCAGAATTCGCAGCCCCGCAAGCGACCGCAAATCTTTCGGGTCGCGCCCATGTTGCGCCCCGATCTGCGCCACCGCATAGCCCAACCGGCACGGGTTCATCATGTGCAACGGCTTGAACTTGCCGTTTGGGTCCCACCATTCGTCGGCCATCGCCTCGAACTTGGCGATTTCGGCGGGGTCGACCCCTGCGGTTTGCGGCATCCGTGTCACTCCTGGCCCCCAGTAGGCACTCATTCGGCCGCGTCGCGCTTGCAAGCGCACGCCAGCATGACATAGTTCATTCCTGCACTGGGCGCCATTCCGCCCGGCACTGAAAACGACACCCGGAGGCCCGCCCTCGTGCTGCAAGGACCCGACACCGCAACCGCGCCCCGGCTCTATCCCTCGATCGAGCCGTTCAAGCGGTTCACCCTCGCCGTCGGCGACGGCCACGAACTTTATGTCGAGGTTTGCGGCACACCTGGTGCCACCCCTGTCGTGGTGCTGCATGGCGGGCCGGGGGCCGGTATCAGCCCATTCATGCGTCGGTTCTTCGACCCGGCCCGCTACATGATCGTACTCTTCGACCAGCGCGGCACCGGGCGCTCGAACCCGCGCGGCAAGCTGGAGGCCAACACCACCTGGTATCTGGTTGAGGATATCGAGCGGATTCGCGAACATCTCGGGCTCGACCGCTGGCAGGTTTTTGGCGGCTCGTGGGGCTCGACCCTGGCGCTGCTTTATGCGCAGCGACATCCCGAGCGGGTCGCGGCACTGATCCTGCGCGGAATTTTTACCATGACCCGGGCCGAGCTCACCTGGTTCTACGGCGGTGGTGCCGCACGATTTTATGCCGAGGAATGGGCCGACTTCACCTCCGCCATTCCCAGCGCCGAGCACGACGATCTGATCGGCGCCTATTACCGTCGCCTGACCGGCGACGACGAGGCTGAGCAGATCCGCGTCGCCCACCCCTGGGTACGCTGGGAGACCGCCACCGCGGCGCTGCGCTCGAACCGCGCCGGCTATATCGAGGGCACTTACGCCCGCGCCTTCGCCCGCATCGAAAGCCATTATTTCGTCCACAACGGCTGGCTCGAGCAGGACGACCAGATCCTGCGCGACATGCCGCGCATCGCCGCCATCCCCGGCGTCATCGTCCAGGGCCGCTACGACATGATCTGCCCACCCGAAACTGCGTTCCACATCGCCAAAGCCTGGCCCGCCGGCATTCTGAAGATGGTCCCCGACGCCGGCCACGCCCTGTCCGAGCCTGGCATCGCCGCCGAACTGATCCGCGCCACCGACCGCCTGGCCGATCAGCGCTGACGGCTCAACGCGGCGGAAAATCAGGTATTGGTTCAGTTTGAAATCTAGCCCGTTGCCATAAGGCGTTTTCGGTAGTGAAGTTGATTACGCACAGTTGATCAAGCTCGATGGTGGCCCCAACCATCCAGGCACAACCGAGGGTCGCGCCCTTCCTCGGGTGGGCGCACACAACCTTTGAGCGCGTCCCTTTATGGCAGCAACCCCATTCAACCCTTTGAGCTTCGCGCAGGGCTGCAAATGCGTCCTCTCGAAAGGGAGGGCGCGGCCCGGCGGGCTTCGCCCTTGATTCCGGACCAGGTGCGGGGAGGCGCAGGTCCGCGAAGGGCTCTGTGCCGATCTTGACTATATTTGACCCGAGGTCCGCTGTGCGGACAAAGCTGCCGTTGGATGAGAAACACCGCAATGAGCGCTGCTTCTCTTCGATCAGGTTTTTGGGTGCGCCAAAAGGCAGCGGAATTTGGCCAGAATGCGCACGCTACCGTCGGGCTGAAGATATTTTCTCGCGACCATTGTGTAGGCCTCTTCTACATCAGCATCGCTGGAGTTTTCCGCAGCTTTTACTGCGACACCAGTTGAACACAAGCCGCGAACAGCCGTTTCTTCATCTGGGTACTCAAACGGGCACTCTACATCAAAAATGTCTGCGGGCGAGAGGCCTGCATCTTCTGCCAGTTTGCGCAGGGCGTCTTTGTCAGAAAGGGCAAATGGCCCGGCGGCGCCCGGCGGCGGTGCTGGCATGAAGGGCTTCAGCGCACTCACCACGTCTGTCGCTTCCATTTCGCCCGGGTCGCCCCAGACGACCGCCGCAACCCATCCGTTTTTGACCACAACGCGACGGGCTTCTGCGAGCGCTGCAACCGGGTTGCTGGCATATTGGAACGAATTGAAGCCAGTGACGACGTCGAAAGAGCCGTCCGCAAAGGGCAACTCCTCTAACTCGCCCTGATGAAATTTTCCCTGTGGGACCCGCGCCTGTGCAATATCTATCATTCCCTGCGCGGCATCGAGGCCCGTCACATCTGCCCCGAGCCCGGTTGCGATCTGTGCGGCCAGTCCAGAACCACACCCCAAATCAAGATACGTGGTCCGGGCCGATACTTCGGTTCTGCTAAAGACCGCGTCGTAAAATGGCCGGTGAACGCCCTCCTGAAGCTCG
>DATLAW010000028.1:0-6696 GCA_035527255.1 Thermohalobaculum sp.
GGAGGGGGTTGGCGTCGCCTCGTACCTGCTGATCGGGTTCTGGTACAAGAAGGCCTCGGCCAACGCCGCCGCGATCAAGGCGTTCATCGTCAACCGGATCGGCGATTTTGGCTTCCTGCTGGGGCTGTTCGCCCTGTTCTATATGGTTGGCTCGATCCAGCTTGACGACGTGTTCAAGGCGGCGCCGGAACTGGCGGCAACGACGACGAATTTCCTCGGCTACGACATCCCTGCCATCGAGCTGATCGGCGTGCTGCTGTTCATCGGCGCCATGGGCAAGTCGGCGCAGTTGTTCCTGCACACCTGGTTGCCGGACGCGATGGAGGGCCCAACCCCGATCTCGGCCCTGATCCATGCCGCGACCATGGTGACTGCGGGCGTGTTCCTGGTCTGCCGGATGTCGCCGTTGTTCGAGTTCGCGCCGAACGCGCTGCTAATGGTGGTGGTGGTCGGGGCATCGACGGCGTTTTTCGCCGCGACCGTGGCGCTGGTGCAGAACGACATCAAGCGGGTGATCGCCTATTCGACCTGCTCGCAGCTGGGCTACATGTTCGCTGCCGCCGGGGTCGGCGCCTACGAGGTGGCGATGTTCCATCTGTTCACTCATGCCTTCTTCAAGGCGCTGCTGTTCCTCGGCTCGGGCTCGGTAATCCACGCCATGCATCACGAGCAGGACATGCGCAAGATGGGCGGGCTGAGGGACAAGATCCCGATGACATGGTTGATGATGCTGTTCGGTACGCTGGCGATCACCGGGGTTGGCGTTCCATTGCTGACCATCCTGGATACGCCGATCGGGTTCGCCGGGTTTGTCTCGAAGGACATGATTATCGAGTCTACCTTCGCCGCCCAGTCCGGGGCTGGAAAATTCGCCTTTGTGCTGCTGGTGGCGGCGGCGGCGATGACCGCGTTCTACTCGTGGCGTCTGATGTTCATGACCTTCCACGGCGAGACACGGGCCGACCACCACACCTATGATCATGCCCATGAGAGCCCGAATGTGATGATGGTGCCGCTGTATCTGCTGGCCATCGGCGCGGTGTTGGCGGGGATGAACTGGTATCCCGATTTTGTCGGCCATAATGAGGGTGAATTCTGGGGCGCCGCGATCTTCAACGGCGCCGCAAACGAAGTGCTGCACGACGCCCATGGCATCCCGACGCTGGCCAAGCTGGCGCCGTTCATTGCCATGCTGCTGGGGGCGGGGCTGGCTTGGTACATGTATATCAAGCGCCCGGAGCTGCCCGCCCAACTGGCCCGCCAGCACCACTGGCTGTACCAGTTCCTGCTGAACAAGTGGTACTTCGACGAGATCTACGAGTTTCTGTTCGTCCGCCCGGCCAAATGGATCGGCACCTTCCTGTGGCGCAGGGGCGATGGCTCGACCATTGATGGCTTCCTGAACGGGGTGGCAATGGGGCTGGTGCCGCTGCTGACCCGCTTCGCTGGCCGGGCGCAGTCGGGCTATCTGTTCCACTACGCCTTCGCCATGCTGATCGGCATCTCGGCGCTGATCACCTGGTTTGCCGTGACCGGAGGGTCGCGCTGATGACCAATCTGCTGACGCTGATCACCTTCCTGTCGTTGATCGGGGCACTGATCCTGGTGGGGTTCCTGCGTGGCGACGACGAGATGGCGCAGCTCAACGCCAAGCGGTTGGCGCTGCTGGTGACCACGGCCACCTTCTTGCTGTCGCTGGCGGTATTGACCGGCTTCGATCCGTCCGATCCGGGCTTCCAGTTCGTCGAGCAAGGCGAATGGATGGCCGGGCTGACCTACAAGATGGGGGTCGATGGGCTGAGCTTGCCGTTCGTCATGTTGACCACCTTCTTCTTCCCGCTGACGATCTATGCGTCCTGGGGCGTCGACACCCGGGTCAAGGAATACATGGCCTGTTTCCTGCTGCTGGAGACGCTGATTCTGGGCGTTTTCACCTCGCTCGACCTGATCCTGTTCTACCTGTTCTTCGAGGGCGGGCTGATCCCGATGTTCCTGATCATCGGCGTCTGGGGCGGCAAGGACCGGGTCTACGCGGCGTTCAAGTTCTTCCTCTACACGCTGCTCGGATCGCTGCTGATGCTGGTGGCGATGATCTACATGTACTTCGACGCTGGCACGACCGACATCGTGGCGCTGCTGAACCATCAGTTCAGTTACGAGGGTTTCGATGTTCTGGGCTGGCACGTCGTTGGCGGGGCGCAAACCTTGATGTGGCTGGCGTTCTTCGCCTCGTTTGCGGTCAAGATGCCGATGTGGCCGGTGCATACCTGGTTGCCCGACGCCCATGTGCAGGCGCCGACTGCCGGCTCGGTGATCCTGGCGGCGATCCTGCTGAAGATGGGCGGCTATGGCTTCCTGCGCTTCAGTCTGCCGATGTTCCCGGTCGCCTCGGACATCATGGCCAACTTCGTATTCTGGCTGTCGGTAATTGCGATCATCTACACGTCCCTGGTGGCGATGATGCAGGAGGATATCAAGAAGCTGGTGGCTTATTCATCGGTCGCCCATATGGGCTTTGTCACTATCGGCATCTTCGCCGCCAATCAGCAAAGTATCGACGGGGCGATGTTCCAGATGATCAGCCACGGCTTCATCTCCGGCGCATTGTTCCTGTGTGTCGGGGTGGTCTACGACCGAATGCACACCCGCGAGATCGCGGCTTACGGTGGGCTGGTCAACCGGATGCCGATCTTCGCCGCGGTGATGATGCTGTTCACGCTGGCCACTGTCGGGTTGCCGGGAACCTCGGGCTTTGTCGGTGAGTTCCTGATCCTGACCGGTACCTATCAGGTCTCGACCTGGACCGCATTTGGGGCGACGACCGGCGTGATCCTGTCGGCGGCCTATGCGCTGTGGTTGTATCGTCGGGTGGTCTTTGGCGATTTGATCAAGGAAAGCCTAAAGTCGATTACTGACATGGATGGCCGCGAGGTGACCTTCATGGTGCCGCTGGTGGTGATGACCATCCTGCTGGGGATCTACCCGAGCCTGGCTACGGATCTTTTCGGCCCGACCGTCGAAGCCCTGGTCGAGAATGTCCATACCGCGCTGGAGAATGCACAGGCCGCCGCAGTGCAACTGGCCGCGCGCTGAAATGGGATTGAGGGAATACGATGACTGATGGGACCGCAATATGAGCGCCGACTACGCACTGGTTATGCCCGAAATCATCATGGCGGTGGGCGCGATGGCGTTGCTGATGCTGGGCGCCTTTGGCGGCGGGGAACGCCAGACCAACCGTGTGGTCTGGACCTCGGCGGCGCTGATGGCGGGCTTGGGCGCCTGGATCGCCAGCGGCGACGTCCCTCAGGGGTCGGCCTTCAACGGGGATTTCGTGGTCGATGGGTTCTCACGCTTCGCCAAGGTGTTGATCCTGTTCTCCTCCGCTCTGGTTTTGCTGCTCGGCGAGGGCTATCTGGCCCGGCGCGAGGTGTTGCGGTTCGAATATCCGATCCTGATCCTGCTGGCGACGCTGGGCATGATGATGATGGTCTCGTCGGGCGGGCTGATCTCGCTGTATATGGGGCTCGAGTTGCAGTCGTTGGCGCTGTACGTGGTTGCCGCGTTCAACCGGGAATCGCCGCGCTCGACCGAAGCTGGGCTGAAGTATTTCGTGCTTGGCGCGCTGTCGTCCGGCTTGCTGCTGTATGGCGCCTCGCTGATCTACGGCTATACCGGCTCGACCCGGTTCGAGGTCATCGCCCATGTCATCGAGACCGAGGGGGTCAATCTGGGCGTGACCTTCGGGCTGGTGTTCATCTGTGCCGCGTTGGCGTTCAAGATATCAGCCGCGCCGTTCCATATGTGGACACCAGATGTCTACGAGGGATCGCCGACGCCGGTGACTTTCTTCTTCGCCACCGCGCCCAAGGTCGCGGCTGCTGGGATGTTCGCGCGGGTTCTATTCGACGGCTTCGGCCATGCGGTGGCCGAATGGCAGCAGGTGCTGGTGTTCGTCTCCATCGCCTCGATGTTCCTGGGTGCGATTGCGGCGATCGGGCAGTCGAACCTGAAACGACTGATGGCATATTCCTCGATCGGTCATATGGGCTTTGCGCTGGTTGGCCTGGCCGCCGGGACCGAGGCGGGGGCGCAGTCGCTGCTGTTGTATCTGGCGATCTATGTGGTGATGAACCTGGGCGTGTTCTCGTTCATTCTGTCGATGGAGCGCGACGGCTCACCGGTGGTGAAAATCGCCGATCTCGCCGGGCTGGCGCGGGTGCGCCCAGCGCATGCGCTGGCGGTGGCGGTACTGATGTTCTCGCTGGCTGGGCTGCCGCCGATGGTGGGGTTCTTCGCTAAGTTCTTCGTCTTCAAGGCGGCGGTCGATGCCGGGCTGGCTCCCCTGGCGCTGGCCGGAGCCGTGGCCAGCGTGATCGGCGCCTATTATTACATGAACATCGTCCGGATCATGTACCTGACCGAACCGGGCGAGCCGCTGGAGTTGCGTGTCAATTGGCTCCACAACGTGACGATCGGTGCCTCGGCGCTGATCATGGGCGTCGGGTGGGTTCCCTACTTCGGCGGTTTAGGGGTGCCGGAGATGGCGCTGGGCGCGGCGCAGGCGCTGCTGCGCTAGCATGGCGCATTGGCCGGCGGGGTACGACCGCCTGATCCTCGATCAGACCGACTCCACGAACGATGAGGCGCGGCGGCGCATCGGCGCTCCGGCGCCGCTGTGGATCGCCGCCCGCAAGCAGACCGCCGCGCGTGGCCGTCAGGGCCGGACCTGGGCGGCGCCTAGGGGTAACCTCTCCGCCACCCTGCTGATCGGTCGCGACCAGGCTCCGGCGGAACTGGCGCGGCTGTCGTTCCACGCATCGCTGGCGGTTGTCGACCTGTTTGCCCATTTTGCTCCGGGCGCCGAGATTGCCACCAAATGGCCAAATGACGCGCTGCTGAACGGCAAGAAGGCGGCGGGAATTCTGTTGGAGAATTTTGGTGCCGGGGCAGGGCATAAGGCCAACCTCGCCATCGGCATCGGCATTAACCTGGCTCATCACCCGGACCCGACGCAAAGCCGTTGGCCGCCGACTTCGCTTTTGGCCGAGACCGGCACCGCGCCAGCCATCGAGGAGGCGCTGCTGGTTCTGGCCGATAGCCTCGACCACTGGCTCGGCATCTCGGATTTTGCCGTTATCCGTGCCGCCTGGATGGCGCGGGCCAGCCATTTGGGCCAGCGCATTGAGGCGCGGCTGCCCGACCGAACCCTGAGCGGCACCTTCGAAGAGGTGGACGTAGATGGCGCCCTCGTTCTAAGAACCCCCGATGGTACGCTGCGGATTGCCGCGGCGGACATCTACTTTCCGGAGTGAAGGTCCATGCTTCTCGCGATTGACGTCGGCAACACCAACACCGTCTTTGCGGTTCATGACGGCAATGCGTTTGTCTCTGACTGGCGCTGCAATACCGAAAGCGTGCGCACCGCCGACCAGTATTACGTCTGGCTGAGCCAACTGATGCGTCATCGAGGCCTCGATCCGGCAATTATTGACGAGGTAGTCATCTCGAATACCGCGCCCGCGACGCTGTTCAACCTGCGCGTCCTCTGTGACCGTTATTTTAGCTGCCGCCCGCTGGTGGTGGGAAAGCCGGAATGCAAATTGCCGGTGGAGGTGCGGGTCGATAACCCGGCCGAGGTTGGCGCTGATCGGTTGGTGAACACCGTCGCCGCCTACCGCAAATACGGCGGCGACCTGATCGTGGTCGACTTTGGCACCGCCACCACGTTCGACGTGGTCGGCAATGACGGCGCCTATGTTGGTGGCGTCATCGCACCGGGTGTGAATCTGTCGCTGGATGCGCTGCACCAGGCGGCGGCGCACTTGCCGCGGATCGATGTGACCATGCCGCCGCATGTTTTGGGGCGGAACACGGTGCATTGCATGCAGTCCGGCATCTATTGGGGTTATATCGGACTGATCGAGGGTATATGTGCACGGCTGGCCGAGGAGCGCGAGCGCAAGATGCGCGTCATCGCGACCGGCGGGCTTTCACCCCTGTTCGCACGGGGAACCAATGTAATCGAGGCCGCTGATGGCGACCTCACAATGCGCGGTCTGGTGCTTATCCACCGCTATAACAAGACAGGCAAATATGACGAATAAATCTGGCGGGCCACTAGTCTACGTCGCATTGGGCGGCGCGGGCGAGATAGGCATGAATTGCTATTTGTACGGGCTGGGCGAAGCCAAGAACCGGCGTTGGATCATGGTGGATCTGGGGATTGGGTTCGGCGATATGGAGACGGCGCCGGGGGTCGAGTTGATCCTGCCGGACCTTGATTTCATCCTCGGCGAGAAGGGCAAGCTGGAAGCGATATTCCTGACCCATGGCCACGAGGATCATGTGGGCGCGATCCCGCATCTGTGGAAGAAGCTGGGGGTGCCGGTATACGCCCGCGCCTTCACCACCGAGGTTGTGCGCAACAAGCTGATCGAGGCTGGGATGGATCCCAAGATCGTCCGACAGGTAAGCCTGGGCGACCGGGTCCAGGCGGGTGACTTCTCGGTCGAGTGGCTGGCGGTGACGCACTCGGTCCCCGAAGGTTCGATGCTGGCGATCCGCACGCCGGTTGGCACCGTTGTGCATACCGGCGATTTCAAGATGGACCCGGCGCCGCAGATTGGCGAGCCTTTCGACATCGCCCCGCTGGAGGCATTGGGGGCTGAGGGCGTGTTGGCGCTGACCTGCGAT
>DATLAW010000029.1:0-12464 GCA_035527255.1 Thermohalobaculum sp.
GTTATAGGCCCGGCCGAGGCGGGTGATTGAATCAAGCAGGATTACCACATCGCGGCCATGCTCGACCAGGCGCTTGGCCTTCTCGATCACCATCTCGGCCACCGCAACGTGCCGGGTCGCCGGCTCGTCGAAGGTTGAGGAAACCACCTCGCCCTTGACTGAGCGCTGCATGTCCGTCACCTCCTCCGGACGCTCGTCGATCAGCAGCACGATCAGGTAGCATTCCGGGTGGTTAACCTCGATCGAATTGGCGATATTCTGCAACAGCACCGTCTTGCCGGTCCGGGGCGGGGATACAATCAGGCAGCGCTGACCCTTGCCGATCGGCGCGACCAGATCGATAACCCGCGCCGACTTGTCCTTGATGGTCGGGTCCTCGATTTCCAATTTGAACGGCTGATCCGGGTACAGCGGTGTCAAATTATCGAAATGGACCTTGTGACGCGCCTTGTCAGGATCCTCGAAATTGATCGTGTTGACCTTCAGCAGCGCAAAGTACCGCTCGCCCGCTTTCGGCGCCCGGATCGGCCCCTCGACTGTATCCCCGGTTCTCAGCGCAAAGCGCCGAATCTGGTTCGGACTCAGATAGATATCATCCGGTCCCGGCAGATAGCTCGCTTCCGGTGAGCGCAGGAACCCGAAGCCGTCCATCAAAACCTCCAGCACGCCAATGCCGATGATCTCCTCGTCGCGTTCTGCAAGCTCCTTCAGAATGGCGAACAGCATGTCTTGCTTGCGCATCGACGAGGCGTTCTCGACCTCAAGCTCTTCCGCTTGGGCAAGGAGATCGACCGGCGACTTCGCCTTGAGGTCGGAAAGTTTCTGTACGCTCATGATTTGATCCAGAATAGCCAGGGCGTTAAGGAGGGCCGGGCGGGAGGAGAAGAAACAGCGCAACACGGGCGTTGCCGGCGCGCTCACATATGCTATCAGCGACAGGACGCCGCGATCCGCACCTAATAGCGGCAGCACCGCCATCCTGTCAATTTCCGAATCGATCCGCCCGAACTCAACATTCCGCCCCTGAATTCAAAACGGCCGCACGATCACCATCACCACAATTGCGACCATGATCAGCGCCGGAACCTCGTTGGCGATCCGATAGAACCGCCCCGAGCGCTGGTTCCGGTCTTCGGCGAAGTCTTTCCACCACCGCACCAACAAATGATGATACCCGGTCATCGCGATCACCAGCGTCGCCTTGACATGAACCCAAGGTTCCGACCAGTCGATGATCCCCGGCGTCACCACCAGCATCAGGCCAAACACCCAGGCCGCGATTGACGCTGGATTCATGATTAACTTCAACAACTTGCGTTCCATCACCTTAAAGGTATCGCGCAATTCACCCGCCTTCCCGGCCCGCTCGACATGATAGACAAACAATCGCGGCAGATACAGCAGTCCGGCCATCCAGGCGATTACCGAAATTACATGTAGCGCCTTTGTCCAGGGATAGGCCGCACTCAAAAACTCGCCCGCCACCACCATCATCAACCCCTTACAGACCGCAGCAATTGCTCAACATGCGCCGGATTGGCATCAGGCGTGATGCCATGGCCGAGGTTAAATATATAAGGCGCGCCCTGCATCGCCGCGACCATACGCTTTGCCGTCTCGGTCAGCACGGATCCGCCAGTGACCATCAGCATCGGGTCCAGATTGCCCTGCAAAGCCACGCCCGGCCACCCAGGCTGCGTTGCTTCCGGCGACATCGCACCGCGCGCCCAGCTCAATGGCACCGCACTGTCCAACGCCACCGCAGCCACCCCGGTCGCCGCCGCAAATTCCGGGTACAGCGCCCCGGCGCCGCGTGGAAACCCGATCACCGGAACCCCCGGATGGCGCACCTTCAGTGCCGCCACAATCTTCCGCGTCGGGTCAATGGAAAACCGGGTGAACATCTCCGGTGCCAGCGACCCGGCCCAGCTGTCGACCAGCTTCACCACCTCGGCCCCGGCGCTGATCTGACGGCTCAGATAATGGATCGTCGCCTCGGTAATCAGGTCGATCAGCGTCGCGAATCCCGCCGGGTCACGGTACATCCAGTTCCGCGCTGGTCCTTGATCCGGTGTGCCGCGACCGGCGACCATATAGGTCGCCACCGTCCACGGGGCCCCAGCAAAACCAATCAACGTGACCTCGCTCGGCAGCGATTTTGCCAGTCGCGCCACAGTCTCATAGACCGGCGCCAACACTTCATCGATTTCGTCAACCGGTTTCAATCGGCTAAGACCGACCGCATCATTAATTGATTTCAGCCGTGGACCCTCACCCTCGACAAATCGCAATTCCTGCCCCAACGCCTGAGGCACCAGCAGGATATCGGCGAACAAGATTGCCGCATCAAAACCAAATCGCCGGATCGGCTGCAGGGTCACTTCTTCGGCCAGTTCCGGGGTATAGCAAAGATCAAGAAAACTCCCGGCCTGCTCCCGGAGGGCTCGGTATTCCGGCAGATATCGACCAGCCTGACGCATCAGCCAAATCGGCGGCACATCCAGCGCCTCACCATGCAGAACTCGCAACAACTGTTTCATCCCCACTCCTGATCTCCCTTCCTAAATATTTAGGATAATAAAAGGTTGTAATTGTAGTAGCGCGGTGAGTCCCGGGGATTACCGCATCCCCAAAACAATTCACAGAGTTATCCGACCGTCGGGGTGTTCAAACCGGGCGCCAAACGACAACGCAACGGGTCTGGAGTTGTTCGGAAGATAATTGTACCCTTATATATCAATATGATATAGTATCTCACGCTACTGTATCCCCAAGCATTCCGGAAGGCTTCCCGGCGGAATACCACCGCGCGAGAAGTTGTCCACATCCTGCACAGATGACCTCGCGATATCATACACATGTGGGTGGATCCAACGATACCCACAGGACAATCCGTAAATCCGGCCACGCTCGATCTTATCCACAATCCCAGGAGATCCACCATCACGGCCACCTGACTAAAAATCGAGCTTGGGGCTTCCTTGCACACAGTTTTCACGCCATGCTCCCGGGCATCAATCAGCCGCTCTGGACAGAACGCCAAACCGATGACCGACAGCAGTGATTTCCATCTTCATCTCATCTCCGACTCGACCGGCGAGACGCTCGACGCGCTGGCCCGCGCCGCGCTTGCGCCGTTCGTCAGCCAGGTCAAGGTCGCCATCCATCTCTCGGTCTTCGTGCGCACCGCGCGGGACGTCGAGACGGCACTCGCCGGTATTCGCGCCAATCCTGGCCTGGTCTGGTTCACCGTCGTCGATCCAGCGGTGCAAATCCAGATCGAGGATGCCTGCGCCGCCCTTGGAGTCGAGAGCGAAGGCGTCCTCGACCCGTTGATGGCAATGCTGGCGCGCTTCATCGGCCAGACCCCAAGCCACCGGCCCGGCATGCAGCACCGGATGAACAATGACTATTTCGACCGCATCGCCGCGCTCGATTACGCCATCGCCCATGATGACGGCGCCCATGATACGGGCGCTCACAACACGGGCCTACTGGGCCAGCGATTGCGCCGCGCCGATGTCATCCTGACCGGCATCAGCCGCACCTCGAAAACCCCGACCTGCGTTTATCTCGCCTATCGCGGCGTCAAGGCGGCGAACGTGCCGCTGGTGCCGAACCGCGACCCGCCGCCGGAGCTGTTCGAGGCGATGGCGGCGGGTGTCCCGGTCATCGGCCTCACGGCCAGCCCATCGCGGCTCGCCCATGTCCGCAGCCATCGGCTGGCGAGCCTCGGCCAACCTTTTGGCCAGCCCGGTACCGCGGATTACGCCGATCTTGACCGCGTCCGTGCCGAGGTCGCCGACGCCCGGTTGTTCTTCCAGCGCCACCACATCACGGTTATCGACGTGACCCGCCGCTCGATCGAGGAAACCGCCGCCGAAATCCTGGCGGTATTGCGAGCCCGGCATGCAGCCGTGGAGCCTCCGGAGCACGGCGCATGAGCACCCTCATCCTCGCCAGCGCTTCCGCCACCCGCGCGGCGATGCTGACCGCCGCCGGGGTCGCCATCGAGGTTATCCCGGCCCTGGTCGACGAGCAGGCGATCAAGCAATCGATGCTGGCGGCGGGCGCCCCGCCGCGCGATCTCGCCGACAAACTGGCCGAGCTGAAGGCGCTCCGCCTCAGCACGCGCCGGCCCGGCCGGTTGGTACTCGGCGCCGATCAGGTGCTGGTTCTGGATGGCCAGATCTTCAACAAGGCGCAAAACCGGCCGCAAGCCCGCGCGCATCTCATGGTGCTCCGGGGTCAGACCCACCAACTCCTCTCCGCTGCCGTGGTCGCACTCGACGGCCAGCCAGTCTGGCGCCATGTCGGCACGGCCCGTTTGACCATGCGGCCGTTCTCCGAGGCCTTCCTCGACGGTTATCTCGACCTCATCGGCGATCTGGCGCTGCAATCCGTCGGCTGCTATCACCTCGAGGGCCCCGGCGCCCAGCTCTTCGCCCGTGTCGAGGGCGACTATTTCACCGTCCTCGGGTTGCCGCTGCTGGAGCTGCTCGGGTTTCTCCGCGCCAGGGAGGCGCTGCCCGAATGAGTGACCCAGCGACCGCCGATAACCGCCCGCTCCTCGCTGGCGTCATGGGCTGGCCCATCGCCCATTCGAAATCGCCGCTGATCTTTGCGCATTGGTTCGCCCTGACCGGTATCGACGGAGCCTATATCCGCCTTGCCGTGCGCCCGGAGGACTTCGCCGAGGTCATCCGCGCCCTGCCGAAGGCCGGATTCCGCGGCGTCAACGTCACCATCCCGCACAAAATCACCTCCCTTGAGATGGCCGACGACGCCAGCGCCGCCGCCCGCGCCATCGGCGCCGCCAATACCATTCGCCTCAACGCCGATGGCCGGATCCATGCCGACAACACCGACGGCTACGGCTTCATCGAGAACCTGCGCGACGGCGCTCCCTCGTGGAACGCCGCCGCTGGCCCGGCCCTGGTGCTCGGCGCTGGCGGCGCATCTCGGGCGGTAATCCATGCGCTGCTTGAGGCCGGCGCGCCGACAATCCGTCTCGCCAATCGTAGCCGCGACAAGGCCGAAGCGCTGGCGGCGCATTTCGGCCCCCGCATCGACGTGATTGACTGGGCCGCACGCGATACGGCCACCGCCGGCGCCACCACCATCGTCAACACCACCAGTCTCGGCATGACCGGCAAACCACCGCTCGAGCTTGCGCTCGACGACGCCCCGACAACGGCCCTGGTCACGGATATCGTCTATGCCCCGCTCGAGACCGCGCTGCTGGCTGCCGCCCGGGCCCGCGACCTTGCCACCGTCGACGGCCTCGGCATGCTGCTGCATCAGGCCCGCCCCGGCTTTCGCGCCTGGTTCGGCGCCGATCCCGTGGTCACCCCGGCCCTGCGCCGCGCAGTCTTGGGCGACAGCCCATGATCGTGGCCGGCCTCACCGGCTCCATCGGCATGGGCAAATCGACCCTGCTGGCGATGTTCGCCGACCTCGGCGTTCCGGTCTGGGATGCCGACGCCGCCGTCCATCGGCTTTACGCAGCCGGGGGCGCCGGGATCGAGCCAATCCGCGCTCTGGCGCCGCAAGCAATCGGCCCGGCCGGCGTCGACCGGTCCAAACTGCGCGCTGCGATCCTCGCCGACCCGGACCTCCTGAAACGCATCGAGGCCGCGATCCACCCGCTTGTCGCCATTGATCGCGATAGCTTCCTCGCCAAGGCCCGGGAATCCGGCGCGGCGCTGGCAATCTGCGACATCCCGCTGTTATTCGAAACCCAAGCCGAGGCCTGGCTCGACAAGGTGATCGTGGTCTCCGCCCCGGCAGATATCCAACGCGCCCGGGTGATGGAGCGCCCCGGCATGACCGAAGCGGCGTTCAACGCTATCCTGGCCAAACAAATGCCGGATGCGGACAAACGCGCCCGTGCCGACTATATCGTCGATACCAGCCAATCGAAGGACCACACCCGCGCCCAGGCCGCCGCGATCTTGGCCAAGCTGACGGAAAACCTGAACCATGCGTGAAATCGTCCTCGACACCGAGACCACCGGACTCGACCCCGCCGACGGCCACCGCATTGTCGAGATCGGCGCCATCGAGATCATCAACTACCTGCCGACCGGCCGGGTCTATCACCAATACATCAACCCGGAACGGGCGGTGCCGAGGGATGCCGAGAACATCCACGGCCTCGGCGACGCATTTCTGCGCGACAAGCCGACCTTCGCCAGCATCGTGCCCGCTTTCCTCGAGTTCATCGGCGACGCCAGATTGGTGATCCACAACGCCGCCTTCGACCTGCGCATGCTCAACGCCGAGTTCGCCCGCCTCAAACTGCCAGCACTACCGCCTGCCCGCGCCACCGATACCCTGGCAATCGCCCGCAAACGCTTTCCCGGCGCCCAGGCTTCGCTCGACGCGCTGTGCCGCCGCTTCGGGGTCGATAATTCAGGCCGCGAAAAACACGGCGCATTGCTCGACACCGAACTTCTGGCCGAGGTCTATCTCGAGATGATGGGTGGCCGCCAGCAAGGTCTGGTCCTCGACGCTACACCCTTGACGACCAGCGACACGGCAGCGGATCGCGCCGGGGCCCAAGACGTAGGCGGCCACCGCGCCCGACCCCGACCGCGCCCCCTGCCACCCCGGATCACCGCCGCCGAACAAACTGCGCACGACAGCTTCATCGCCGAGTTGGGCGAGAAAGCGCTTTGGCTGAAACCTGCCGAATAGCCTCATCAAGATTCGCTTGCGGCCGCTTGACAAGCCGCCGGCCAAACGCCAACATCACCGCCATGGGGCCTGCGAGTGCCCCGTGAGGCGTCAGCCTAAACCTCGCGTCCAGCAAGCTTGTGACGAAGCCAACCTTTTAGCGAAGGAGGACGCAATGCCGTCTCCAACCGAAATCACCGTATCGCAACTATCGCGTCGCATCGGCCTGCCCGATGCCCCGGCCATCATCGATGTCCGCATCGACGAGGACTTCGCCGTCGACCCGCGCCTGATCCCCGGCTCCAGGCGGCGTGACTTCAATACCGCCGCCGCGTGGGCTTCGGAATATGCCGGTCGCCAGGTTGTGGTCTTGTGCCATCGTGGCAAAAAGATCAGCCAGGGCGCCGCCGCCTGGCTGCGCCATGAAGGACTCGCCGCCGAGACACTGGAGGGCGGCTTTGAGGCCTGGGCCGCCGCCAGCCAGTCATTGGTTCATGAGGCCAGCCTGCCGCCGCGCGACGCCAAGGGCCGCACCGTTTGGGTCACCCGTGCCCGGCCCAAGATCGACCGCATCGCTTGCCCGTGGCTGATCCGCCGTTTCGTCGATCCGGATGCGGTGTTCCTCTATGTCGCGCCACCGGAGGTTAGCGCCGTGGCCGACCGCTTCGCCGCCACCCCCTTCGACATCGACGATGTGTTCTGGAGCCACCGGGGCGAGCGCTGTACCTTCGACACCATGCTCGACGAGTTCGGGCTGGAGGTCGCGGCGCTGCGCCACCTCGCCGATATCGTCCGGGGCGCTGACACCTCCCGACACGAACTTGCCCACGAGGCTGCAGGCCTGTTGGCCGCATCGCTCGGCCTGCCGCGGATCTACAAAGACGACCTCGCCCAGCTCGACGCTGGCCTGGCTCTTTATGACGCCTTCTACCGCTGGTGCCGTGACGCCGCCGACGAGACCCACAACTGGCCGGCGGCACAGCCCGGCTAGAAAATATGCGAAATCAACGGGTTAGCGCAGGAGCCATGAGTCGGGGATCATGGCTCCTGCGCTAGTGCCAAGAAAACCCTTGATGCCAATCGGCCGCTTGCGGCGCTCGGAGCGCGCGCGCCCGACCGATCAGTTCAGTGGCTGATCCTTCTGCTCATCACGAAGCTGCGCCAGCTTCTGGCGGTAGAGCGTCGCGAAATCGATGTGATCCAACATCAGCGGCGGATAGCCACCGTCGCGGGTAACGTCGGCCATGACGCGCCTGGCAAAGGGCAAAAGCAGGCGCGGGCACTCGATGAACATCATCGGGTGGATATGCGCCTCCGGCACGTTGGTCATTGAAAAGATGCCGGCGTAGTCAAGCTCGGCAAGAAAGCGAGTGCTCTCGCCACTAATCGCCTTGGCGCTCAACTTCATGTTTACCTGATATCGGTCGTCACCGATATTCTGGCCGTCGAGATTGACCTGCACACTGATTTCGGGCGTACCTTTGGTCGGAGTCCCCTCAACCGCACCAACATTCTCGAAAGACAGATCGCGGACGAAATGCGCCAGGATCTTGACCACTGGGGGCGTGCTGGGCGTGGCGTCCTGAGGTTCGGTGTCAGTCATCGAGCAGTCTCTCCTGTCAGCTATGCCGCCCGGCGCAATAGCGCAGGCGCAAATGGGCGTCCGAATGAGCGCCTGAATGGGCACCCCGAGTAACAGATCGTTGCAGCGCCCGCAATCGGCGAGCGCCTATCATGGGTCGCGCTTCTTAGCCGGCGCCAAGGGCGAGCCAGGGTCACCGCGGCTTGGGCCCGGCCCGGGCTCTCCGTCGCCCTGGCCGCCGCCCAAGCCATCACCCGGGTCGACCACCTCGTACTCGCCATCAACTGTTCCGGGCCCCATATCGGGCCGAGTTGCCGCTCGATCAAAGCCGACCCCGGCACTGCCCGCCGCATGAACCACCATCCGGCTCCGGGCAAAGCGGATCACCGCCGTCCGCACCGGCGGCGTCAACAGCAACAGTCCGACCGTGTCGGTGAAAAACCCCGGCGTGAGCAGCAAAACACCGGCCACCAGGATCATTGCACCATGGGCAAGAGTAGCGCTGGGATCTTCGCCCGCAGCCAGCCGACGCTGCAATTCACTCAACGTCGCCAGCCCCTGAGTCCGCAGTAGCGCGGCGCCGATGGCGGCAGTCAGAATGACAACCCCAATCGTCAGTGGCAGGCCCAGCCTGCCGCCGACCTCGATGAACAGCGCGATCTCGATGATCGGCACGGCGACCAGCAATAAAAAGATAAGCATATTACGCCTTTTCCAACTTCTCGTCCGGCTGCGGGTCAAGCGCGGCCAACCAATGCGGCCAGCCAATGTCGTGACCCAATTTCACCGGGCCAATAGACTTGCGCTATCGGCACCCTTACATAAGGGGCTGAGGCGAGACATGCCAGCGGCCCGATCCGGCCGAATGGCCAAGACCAATACGGAAGGGCACTGTCGATGAGCACGCAGATGATCGAGCTTCTAATCCTGTTCGCGATTGCGGCCTTCGTGCTGTTCCGGCTAAAGTCGGTCATCGGCACGCGCACTGGATTTGAGGCGCCGCCTGACTACCTGAACCGTGACCGCGCCGCCAAGGCCGCCGACGCCGATCGCGCCGAGGACGAGGCTCCGGATGATGTTGGCCTCGGCCATCCGATTCCGGAAAGCGCCAAGGCCGCTCTGGCGGCGATGCGCAAGGCCGAGCCGGACTTTTCGCTCGGCGTATTCCTCGTCGGTGCGCGCGGCGCTTACGAAATGATCCTGATGGCCTACGAGTCGGGCGACCGCGAAACGCTTAGCGGTCTGCTCGACGTCGATGTCTACAAGGCCTTCGAATCGGTCATCGCAGAGCGCGCCGCGGCCGGGCTGAATGTTGACAGCCGCTTCATCGGCGTGCGCGACCTGCGGCTCGAGAATGCAACCTTCGACGCCGCCACCAGCGAGGCCGACCTGACGCTTCGCTTTGTCGGCGAACTGATTACTTCGGTGCATGATTCCGAAGGACGGGTGGTCGAGGGCGATCCGAACGAAGTCCGCCGCCAGACCGATGTTTGGACCTTTTCACGCCGCATGGGCGCGCGCGACCCGAACTGGCGGCTTTCGGCTACCGGTGAATAGTCGCCGAGTAACCGGAAGGTGACCGAAAAGACGTTGAAACCCCCCCGCCCCGGCGGATCGCGCAGCCGGGCCAGACGCGGTATCGGGCCTGATGACCGGGCGCTTTGGCGTCATGTGACCCGTGACGCGACGCCGCTCGATCCGGCGCTCCGCGCAACTGGCGACGCGCCTCCGGACCCGGCACCGGTCAAGGCGGGACCCAGGCGAGCACTGCCCCAGGCGGCCGTGCCACCGCCAACCAAGGCCGCGGCCGCGCGCCCAGCCGTCTCCCCACCCGTTGCCCCTTCTGTTGCCGCGCGGTCCCTGCGCCCGACAGGGTCTGGCAGGAAACCGGCGATCGGCATCGATCTCGCTGACCGGGCCGTGGCCCCGGTCGGGCGAACCCAAGCCGGACTTGACGGTCGCCTTACCGAGCGGCTCCGGCAGGGCGAGCGGGCGCCCGACGGTCGCATCGACCTCCACGGCATGACCGCCGAACGTGCCCACCGGGCCCTCGATCGCTATATTGGAATGGCCCTCGCCCGCGGTGAGCGGCTGGTTCTGATCATCACCGGCAAGGGCGGCAAGGCACGCCACGCAGACGACGCCGCCTTCATGCGCGCCGACCAGGGGGTGCTGCGCCAACAAGCCCCGAACTGGCTTCGCAACGGTCCTCATGCCGCGCACATCGTTGGCATCTACCAGGCCCATCCGCGCCACGGCGGGGCCGGCGCGTTCTATGTTTACCTGAAAAAACCACGGTGAGCGGAGCGGCAACGCGCAAGACCGGCACATCCGGGATTCCATCCGAACATCGAACCCGGTAGAGAGCCGCATGCTCAGTTTTTGCGCCGCCGTTTTATTCCTGATCGCGACCCCTGGCCCTGGCGTCTTGTCGACCGCCGGGGTCGGCTCGGGCTTTGGCTTTCGGGCCGGGCTGGCCTATGTTGGCGGGCTCTGGCTCGGCAACAACCTCGTCGGGCTGGCGGTGATCTCCGGCATCGCGGCGGCGCTGTTCGCGGCGCCTTACCTGCGCAGCGTTCTGGTCTACGCCTCCGCCGCCTATCTGCTGTATCTCGCCGCCCGGATTGCGTTTGCCGGCAGCCGCATCGCCTTTATCGAGGCGCGCCGCGCGCCGGGCTTCCTCAACGGCCTGGCGCTGCAGGCGATCAATCCGAAAGCCTATGCCGTCAACACCGCCTTCTTTTCCGGCTTTGCCTTCTGGCCCGACAGCCTGGCCATCGAGACGGCGTTGAAGCTCGTGATCATCAACGCCATCTGGATTCCAATCCACTTCGCCTGGCTCGCCGCCGGTGTGACGCTGCGCCGCCTCGATCTGCCGCCTCGGGTGCAGTCCGCCATCAACATTGCCATGGCGCTATCGATGCTGGCGGTCGTGGCGCTGGCGGCGCTGACGCCGCACTGATTGGTTTGGCTGGGCCGGTCACGCTCGCCCCGCTGCCCGCATCATCCGCTCCAGCGCCTCGAGAAAACGCGAGCGGTCGGCCTTGCCGAACATCTTGCCCCCGCCGCCGATCCCCAGCGGGTTGGCGGCGCGCAGGTCGGCCATCAGGTCGCGCATTGCCAGCGCGTTGCCGATATTGGCCTGGGTGAACGCCTCGCCGTTATGCTTGAGGGCCGCGCCGCCGGCCTCGATGCAGCGCGCCGCCAGCGGGATGTCGCCGGTGACGCAGATATCGCCCGGCCCGATCCGCTCGGCGATCCACATGTCGGCGGCGTCCGGCCCGTCGGGCACGATTACCGTCTCGACCAGCGGGTGCGGGTTCGGCCGGATGCCGCCGTTCGAGACCACATAAACCGCCACCCCATGGCGCTCGGCGACCCGCAGCGCCTCGTCCTTCACCGGGCAGGCGTCGGCGTCGATGTATAGCTTGGTCATCCGGGCGAACTCCTGATTGTTGGCGATGACATAGCGGCCCCGGCCCGGCGCGGTAAAGCATTCCCTTGCCGCCATCACGGCGCTAATCTTGGCGCCCGAGCAACGGAGCCGCCGATGAACCTGACAATCCCACGCCTCGCCGCCGCCCTGATGCTGATCGCCGCCGGGTGCAGCCAGCCTGCCCCGCCAACCGCACCCAAGGCCTCGGCCACGCCGGTGCTGTCGACGTCGGAGACGATCCTTGGCCAGCCCTTCGACTATCCCGCTGCGGACGCCCATGTCACCGCCGTGATCGTCACCCTGCCGCCCGGCGCCTCGACCGGGCTGCATCGCCACGATGTGCCGCTGTTCGGCTATATGCTGGAGGGCGAGCTGACGGTGGCCTACTTTGATGCCGCCGACAGCGTGACCGAGCACACCTACCTGCCGGACGACGCGCTGATGGAGGCGATCGGCACCCCGCATGACGGCCGCAACACCGGCACCGGAGCCGTCCGCATCCTCGCCGTTTTCATCGGCGCCGACGGCATCCCGAACACCGTGAAGGAGGAGTAGGGCCGGGTTTTTGGCCCCCGCCGCCCGCCGGAGCAACCGGAGCCGGCGGGCCGGCGGGAACGGGTGCGCGAGGGGGTTGCAAGCTTGCAACGGTGCTTAAAGCACTTCGAGATTACGTTGGAGCATAACCGGCCGCCTTCAGGTAATTCCAGCACTCTTGAGCAGTGAACAGATTACAAATGTCACCGATGGCGTTCATGAGCTGATCGAATG
>DATLAW010000030.1:0-4509 GCA_035527255.1 Thermohalobaculum sp.
GCGATGGACGATGCTGGCGCCGCTCTCGATCAGCCAGAGCTGGAACCGGCGGATGTCGTCCGCCGTCGCCGTCTCGGGCGAGCGCCCCAGAAAGGTAGCGAACCGCGCGCAGCTGTTGAGATAGTTGCGCTGGGAATGTCGACCGAGATTGCGTCCCCGCATGTCTTCGATCATCCGCTGACGCAGCGGCGTGGCCGGGGCAATGTTCTGGATGTTCATCGGAAGCTCCTGTGTCGATCGAGGCAAAATCACCTCGACCAACACGACAGCCCCTCAGACCGCTAACCGCAATCACCACCTCGGTCAGCGCGCCTCATGGCCGCGCTCGCAACCTATCGCGAAGCGATTTAGTGCTCTGACCCAAATGCGACGTTCATCGTTTAGCTTAATCCTGACCCGAGGTGCTGTCTGGCGACCGTCGGGGAGCCGCACTGAATTCCTCCAAGACATGCCCGATAACCAACGGTTGCCAGCCGCGTGGCACTGGCCAATATCATTGTCGCTCGAATCTCTGTACGGTTTTCCAGATTGAGACTGCTAACGGGGGTATCGAGCTGTCATGGAGCGCAGGCTGACCACCATCTTGGCGGCCGATATTGTCGGCTACGGCCGTCTTATGGCTGCCGACGAGGCTGGGACGCAGGCTCAATTTAAGGCCCATCGCAAAGAGTTTTTCGAGCCGAGAACCGGTGCGCACCACTGGCGTGTGTTCAAGGTCATGGGCGACGGTATTCTCATGGAGTTCGGCAGCGTCGTGGACGCGGTTAACTTCGCCGTCGACTTCCAGCGCACGATGGCCGATCGCAATGTTGATGTACCAGAAGATCGGCAAGTCATCTACCGCATTGGCATCAACATCGGCGACGTTCTCGTCGAGGGCGACGATATCAACGGGAATGGCGTGATCGTGGCCAGCCGCTTGGAGGCGCTGGCCGAGCCGGGTGGTATCTACCTATCGCGCACCGTCTTCGACCACGTCAAAGGCAAGATCGAGGTCGGCTTTGAGGACCTGGGCGCGCAGAAGGTCAAGAACATCCCGGAGCCGATCGAAGTGTACCGGGTGGTGCTGTGGTCCGGATCGGGCCGCGTGCTGCCCCGTCACCGGCGCAGGCGGACAATGCTGACTGGCGCGGCAGCAGTTGCTGCAATCACCCTTGGGCTGATCGGTTGGTACCAACCGTGGCAACCGACCGCGACGCCGCCGATTCAGGGACCAGAGTCGGCCCTGCGCGATCGTCCCTCGATTGCGGTTCTGCCCTTCGACAACCTGAGTGCCAGCGCCGACGACGATTATTTCGCCGAGGGTATGACCGACGATCTGATCACCGACCTGGCGAAGATCTCGGGCCTGGTGGTCATCGCCCGCAATACCGTGTTCACCTACAAGGACCGGGCCATCGACGTTCGCGACGTGGGGCGGGAACTTGGTGTGCGCTACGTGCTGGAGGGCAGCCTGCGCCGGGCCGGCAACCAGCTCCGCATCAATGCGCAGCTGATCGACAGCCGGACTGGCAGCCATCTCTGGGCCGATCGCTTCGACCGCGACGCCTCGGATATCTTCGCGGTTCAGGACGAGGTGATCCGCCATATCGTCGAGGTTCTGGCGATCCAGGTCTCCAACTCGGAGCGGGCGCGGGTCGAACGCCTGCCGACCAAGAATCTGGAGGCCTACGATTACTATCTGCGCGCCGAACAGGCGGCGCGCACCGGATCCATCCCGCAGCTTCGCGCCGCCCTGCACCTGTATGAGAAGGCGACCGAGATCGACCCCACCTTCGCCCGCGCCTTCGCCGCGGAGGCCCGGACCGAGGCCTATGTCATGCGCCACGCCTACGATGACGTGCTGGCATTCCCCTTTGCCCGCAAGCGGGCCTACGAACATGCGGGCCGGGCGCTGGAGCTCGATCCCGAGTCAGCCATGCCCCTCTCCGTCCTCGCGGATCTGCAGAGCGTCGACGGCCGCCACGAGGAGGCGCTGGCCTCGGCCCGGCGCGCCGTCGCCATCGCGCCCGGCGAGGCCGCCACCCATGCCGCCCTGAGCCTGGTGCTGACCTATGACGGCCGCCACCCGGAAGCGATATCCGCCTTCGAGACCGCACTGAAACTGGACCCGCGTCTGCAGTTGGGCGCGCGGCTGGATGCGAGCATGTCCTACATGCTGAACGGTCAAGCGGAGCGCGCGGTCGAGCTGCTCGAGGTCGCCCGGGCCGAAGCCGCGAACATCGCCGAAGTCGATGCGCTGCTGGCCGCCGCCTATGCGCTGACCGGCCGGATGGAGGAGGCCCTGGTCGCAGCGGCGGAGTCCGCGCGTCTCGTGCCGAACTTGAGCCTGGAGCTGCTCCGCGTGAAGCTGGCGCATTTGCGCCGCAGCGAGGACCTGGAGCGCATTCTTGATGCCATGGCAAAGGCCGGGTTGCAGAAATGGCCCTTCGGCTTTCTCCCCGGATCACGCGAACGCCTGACTGCCGAGGCCATCGAGAATATCGCCATTGGTCGGAAGTGGCAGGGCCGGCTTGATGGTGTCGGCCCCGGAATTCTGCAGATCGATCCGGGCGGCGCCCTTGCGATGCGAACCAATACCCTGTTCGCGACCGGAAAGGCCTATGTGTCAGGCGACACGCTTTGCATGGACCGTGAATCGTTTACCCTGGGGCGCACCGTCTGCGGCCCGATTTACCGCAATCAGGACACCTCGGCCGCGGCGGAGTTCCCCTTCACCTACGTGAATGCGAACATGATCTTCCACTTCGCGCCGCGCGAGTGACTGCGGCTCAGTTGGTGCGGCTCAGTTGGTGAAGTCCTGCGCGATTTGCACCTTGACCGCCGGCCAGTTTGCCTCGGCCTTGGCCAGCCACTCGTCGCGGGCCGGGCCGTCGAGTTCCTCGGCATAGGTCGGGTCGTAGACAAAATAGAGCTTACCGTCGATGATCCGCCAGGCCCGCTCGGGATCGATGTTCTCGGCCGCATGGGCGTCGAGGCCGACGCCCAGCGTGCAGTAGCCGCCATATTGCGGCGCATATTTGGTCGGGCTGGAGGAGAAGAGGGAGCGGTGCTCCGCATTGGCGAAGTACCAGGGAGCGCCGAGCCATTCATAGGAGAATTCCGCGGACCCCTTCACGGCCATGCCTTCGGTGAAATAGGCAACCGTGTCGTATCCCTTGATCGCCACCCCGCCAAATAATCCGGTATTGATAGGCTCCTCGGCCGCGGCGGCGCCGCCCAGCGCCACAAGCGCCAGCAGCGCGGCACATGCTGTCCTGGTCGGTATTCGCATCTTCGATCCTCCGGTCATTGGCCCGCCTCGAGGCAGCGGCGGTAATAGTCCTCGCTTCCCATAAGCTCGGCCGATGGGCAGGTTGCGCCGTGTACCTTGAGCAGGCGCACCATCTCGGGCCGCTTCTTTGCCCAGGCTTGGGCCAGAACACTGAAACCGTCGCGGTCGACGGCCAGCGGATTGGCACCGCGGGCCAGCAGCAATTTGGCGACCTCGATCCGGTTCTCCTCTGCCGCCAGGATCAGCGGCGTGGCACCTGAAAAATTCCCGTTGTCCTCCAACGCGGCACCGTGATCCAGCAGCAAGCGGGCCACGTCCACGCTGCCCGAATAGGCGGCCGCGTGGAGCGGCGTCAGACCGCCCTTGTTGCGCGCCATGACGTCGGCTCCGTGGTCGATCAGGTATTCGGCGACCGGTTGCGCACCAGCTAGCGCAGCGGCGAGCAGCGGCGTTTCCGCATTCCGTCCGCGCTCATCCACGTCGGCGCCAGCCTTCACCAATGCTTGGATGGCGGTCATATCACCGCGCCCCGCGGCATCGAACAACGGTCCAGCCTGCGCCATTCCGAAGTGCAGCACCGCAGCAAAGGCGATTATCACCAATTGTAGCATGGGCGCATCCCCCTATAGGTCGGGCTAGGATAGCCCTAAAAGGGCCTCGGACGCAACTTCTCCTGCCCGTTGCATTTCTGGTGGCGAGTCATACACCGATCATGGAAGGTGAGCGTGATCCCCGCCATCACCGTATCAGTTGGTATCCACAGCAAGTCGCGAGATATCGATTGCGTCGGTGGGTCGCCGACGCGCGGAGGCGCTGCCAAGCCTGTAAGCCGACAGATTGCCGACAGTTAGACCTGAGTGTCGATTTACCGCCGGATTGCTGACTGCTGGTTAGGCCTTAGCAAATGCACCATCCTGACTCAATTCGGAGATTCGGCGTACCCGCCTT
Organism: Thermohalobaculum sp.; assembly: GCA_035527255.1. GTDB lineage: Bacteria > Pseudomonadota > Alphaproteobacteria > Rhodobacterales > Rhodobacteraceae > Thermohalobaculum. The sequence goes on from DATLAW010000030.1 coordinate 4,223, forward strand.
CAATCTTGGTCATCATCTTCCCCCTGGCTGCATCGACTTTGTTGACCCACGCCCCGTCTCGAAAACGCGGGTTCAATTGATGGCTCATGCGATGAACTTCGGCAAATGGCACAAAGTACGCGCTCAGTCCGGAGCCTACGAAAAGACGAAAATCGCCGCATTGCCGACGCTCGGCGTTGAGCCTCGGTTAGCCGAAGTTCACAGGGCCACCACCAAGCGTCCGCCATACCTCCAACGGTTGCCGACCGGCTGTAGTATCTCGTTGAAACTCCGCCAAAACATCACTG
>DATLAW010000031.1:0-13981 GCA_035527255.1 Thermohalobaculum sp.
TGAGCCCATCTTCAATGCAGCGATGAAAGCGACGGCGAATGTCGAGCGAAAGCGGCATGGGCATCGGCAGATCCTCCTGAAAAGGATGAATCACAAAACCAAGCCAGTGGGAATCCCAAAAGATTCAACATTTGATCGAAATGCTCTATCTCGTTGTTTACAGCGTCAACGCGGACCAGATCAGCATCCTTGCAGTGATGCACCACGCGCAGAATTGGCCAAATAGTCTGTAGCGGCAGTTGCAGTGCCGCCTATACGCTATGCGCGCCGTCGGTCAGGGTCTTCACAAACGCTAGAACCTCCGCCGCGCTGTCGCCCTTGGCGATGCGGTCGACAATGGCTGTGCCGACGACCACGCCGTCTGCGACGCGGGCGATGGTGGCAGCGTTGTCCGGGGTTCGGATACCGAAGCCAACGCAGACGGGCAGGTCGGTGGCGGCCTTGATGCGGGCGACCTCCGGGCCGACATCGGCCGATTGGGCGGAGGCAGCGCCGGTGATGCCGGTGATCGAGACGTAGTAGACGAATCCCGAGGTGTTCTCGAGCACTTTTGGCAAGCGGCGGTCATCGGTGGTCGGTGTCGCCAACCGGATGAAATGCAGCCCGGCCCGGTTGGCGGGCAGGCATAGCTCGTCATCTTCCTCGGGTGGCAGATCGACAACGATCAGGCCGTCGACGCCCGCCGCCTTCGCCGCTGCCAGGAAGGCATCGACCCCCATCGAGTGGATCGGGTTGTAATAGCCCATCAGGATGATCGGGGTCTGCGTGTCGCCCGCGCGGAAGGCGCGGACCATTTCCAGCGTCTTGGCCATGGTGTGCCCGGCGCCCAGCGCCCGCTGGCCGGCAAGCTGGATCGACGGGCCGTCGGCCATCGGGTCGGTGAACGGCATGCCAAGCTCGATCACATCGACACCGGCGGCGGGCAGGCCGCAGACGATATCCATGCAGGTGTCGAAATTCGGGTCACCGGCCATGATGAACGAGACGAAGGCGGTTTTGCCTTCAGCCTTCAGGCTTGCGAAGCGAGCGTCGATGCGGGACATGCTTTTCCCCTATAGGCTCTCGTGGCCCCCCCTCCCCGACCCTCCGCCACAAGGGGGGAGGGAGGCGTGGGTGGCGCGCAATCAATGTCTGCTTTAGTCGTCCTTGCGGAAATACTTCTTTTCGCGGGGCTTGCCGTCCATGCCGGTTTTACGCGGCGGGCCGTCACTACCACGATCTGAGCCGCGATCCGGTGGTTTCCGGTCGCCGCCGCCGCCGCGATAGGGTGGCTTGCCGCCGTCGCGGTCGCCGCCGAACGAGCGTCCGCCGCCCGCAGCGGGACCGCGATCACCGCTGGGACGGCTGTCCTCGCGGTATTCCCATTTGTTGATGAGCGCCGGGTTGAAGGTGTCGCGACCGACCACGCCCTCGTTGCACCAGACGGTCGAGATGCTGTCCTCGGTGCATTCCTCAACGCACATCCGCATCGAGCCGGATTTCAGGACCACCAGGTCCCCGATATTGAACTTTGCCATTGTAACCTTCAGATCTGGGCGCCCAGCGCCTCTGCCACGGTAAAGATATCCTTGTCGCCCCGGCCGCACATGTTCATCACGAGCAGGTTGTCGGCGGGGAGAGTGGGCGCCAGCTTCGCCACATGCGCCAAAGCGTGGCTGGGTTCAAGGGCTGGGATGATGCCCTCAGTGACGCAGGACAATTTGAACGCCTCCAGCGCTTCCTTGTCGGTGACGCTGACATACTCGACCCGGCCCATGTCGTGGAGCCAGGAATGCTCCGGCCCGATGCCCGGATAGTCGAGCCCGGCCGAGATCGAGTGACCCTCCAGGATCTGGCCGTCGTCGTCCTGCAACAGATAGGTGCGGTTGCCGTGCAGCACGCCCGGACGGCCGCCGGTGAGGCTGGCGGCGTGCTCCATGCGCTCGTCGACGCCGTGACCGCCGGCCTCGACACCGATGATGCGGATATCCGGGTCGTCGAGGAACGGGTGGAACAGGCCCATGGCGTTCGAGCCGCCGCCGATGCAGGCGACCAGGGTGTCGGGCAGACGGCCCTCGCGCTCGAGCATCTGCTCGCGGGTTTCGCGGCCGATGATCGACTGGAAATCGCGGACCATCGCCGGGTAGGGATGCGGTCCGGCGACGGTGCCGATGCAGTAGAAGGTGTCGCGCACATTGGTGACCCAGTCGCGCAGCGCCTCGTTCATGGCGTCCTTCAGGGTAGCGCGGCCCGCGGTGACCGGGATCACCTCGGCACCCAGCAGCTTCATCCGGAAGACGTTGGGCTTTTGGCGCTCGACGTCGGTGGCGCCCATAAAGACGATGCATTGCAGCCCGAAGCGGGCGCAGACGGTGGCGGTGGCGACGCCGTGCTGTCCAGCGCCGGTCTCGGCGATGATGCGTTTCTTGCCCATCCGGCGGGCCAGCAGGATCTGGCCCAGCACGTTGTTGATCTTGTGGGCGCCGGTGTGATTGAGCTCGTCACGCTTCAGGTAGATCTTGGCGCCGCCGCAATGGTCGGTCAGGCGCTCGGCGAAATACAGCGGCGAGGGGCGGCCGACGTAGTGCTTCCACAGGTCCTCCATCTCGGCCCAGAAGCTGGCATCAGTCTTGGCCTTCTCATATTCGGCCTCGAGCTGGAGGATCAGCGGCATCAGCGTCTCGGAGACGAAGCGCCCGCCGAAATTGCCAAAGCGGCCGCGCTCGTCGGGGCCGGTGCGAAAACTGTTCGGCGGGGTCTGGTTCATATCGTGGATTCTCCTGTCGGAAACTCGGGTTCTCTTTAGCGCCCGGAATCCGATCCGTCATCAGGGAACGCGCGTTGGTGAGATTGATCGTCGGTCGGCGCGGCTGGGAAATGCGCGCTTGCAGCGATCGAGCGTCCAGATCGGGCCGACCCGGTGGAGGAACGGGTCTGAGCCGTGGCCGTCACGTCCATGCCCGGAGCCTGGCAGAATGCCCGGCCAGGCAGAAGCCGCCGTGAAATAGGGTCTATCAAGGTTGATAAGGAGGTTAAGATGTTGATATTAAAGGGGAGTTGAAAATGGAGTCGCATTATCAGTGCGAGAATAGATGGCCGGAGCGGAGAACTGCCGGTCGGAAGAACATATGTGCCGCGCGATTGCGCTTAGTTTTGCCTGTGAACGAACGGACAAGTTTGTAGCTGATCGACCTACAGAACCCGTTTCATGCCCCAATGCGAGGCGGTGAAGCCAAGCCGTTCGTAGAACCGCAGCGCGTCGCCGCGCTGGCGGTCGGTGGTGAGCTGGACCAGGGTGCAGCCGAGATCGCGGGCGCGCGCGAAGGCGGCGTTGAACAGCGCCTCGCCGATGCCCTTGCCGCGCTGGTCGGCGCGGACGCGGACGCCCTCGATTTGGGCGCGCGCGGCACCCCGGCGCGAAAGTCCTTGGATCAGGGTGAATTGCAGGCAACCGAGCAGCACGCCGCCGTCCTCTGCCACCAGATAGACATTGCCGGGTTGCGCCGACATCGCCGCGAAGGCGCGCGCATGTAGGCCGGATCGCCGGGGGCTTCGCGGCCATGCCCGAGGCCGTCATCGGCCAACAGCAGGGCGATGGCATTGATATCGGCCTCGGTCGCCTCGCGGACGATCATGACGCGTTGGCGGCCTGGATGAAGGCGGTGATCTTGTCGTGGTCCTTGACGCCCGGTGCGCTTTCAACGCCGGAGGAGACATCAAGCTCGCTTGCGCCGGTCAACTGCACCGCTTCGGCCACGTTCGACGCTGTCAGCCCGCCCGCCAGCATCCAAGGCCGCGCCCACTGCCGCCCGGCAATCAGGCGCCAGTCGAAGGTGAGGCCGTTTCCACCGGGGAGGATGCCGATGCCAGCACGCGGCGGCTTGGCGTCTATCAGCAACTGATCGGCGACCGCCTCGTAATCGGTGATCTGGACGAGGTCCCCGGCGTCACGGATGCCGATGACCTTCATCACCGGCAATCCGGCGCGGGCCCGGATCTCCGCCACCCGTTCCGGGGTCTCATGGCCATGGAGTTGCAGCATGTCGACCGGCACCTCGGCGAGCAACGCGTCGAAGAAGGCGTCGTCGGCATCGACGACAAGCGCCACTCTGATCGGCCCGGCGGGAGCCGCCTTGACGAGCAGCCGGGCCGCTGCCAGTTCGACCGAACGCGGCGAGGGCGGGTAGAAGTTGAAACCCAGATAGGCGGCACCCGCCCGCGCCGCGTGCGCCACTGAAGCGGCGCTGGTCAATCCACAGATTTTGACTTTCATTGCGACCGCCTGGTGCCCTTAAGCAGTAGGCATGCGGGAGAGATCACCGTCGTGGTCGGCCACCTTCGCTCGCAACCGGGTGACCTCCTGGCGCAACTGCACGATCTCGCGCCGCTTCTCCTCGGCCGTCCGGCGCTGTTTGTGTTCGCGCAGAAACTCGATCACCAGCCCGACCAATATCCCCAGCAGAACCGCCGCCAGAATCACCACCGCCAGCGGGATTTCCTTGATACTGAAAGTGTCGCCGAACAATTTTGCCGGCAACAGGTAAAGGTCGACCGCCGCCATGTTGGCGACGCCGAGGGCAATCAGCATTGCGGCCAACAGGCCGAGCACGATCAACTTGACCGTTTGCATCCTTGTCGTCCCGTCTCGGGCAGGCCGGTCAGCCTCTCCCGTTCATGCGTTCGCGCAGTTCCTTGCCAGCCTTGAAGAAAGGTACCGATTTTTCCGGTACCGGCACGGCTTCTCCGGTTCGCGGATTTCGTCCCAGTCTGGGATCACGTTGCTTTACCGAGAATGCGCCGAATCCGCGCAGCTCAACCCGGTCGCCCCGTGCCAACGCCGCTGTGATTTCCTCGAACAATGTCGAGACAATGCGTTCGACATCCCGCTGATAAAGATGAGGGTTGTCTTCAGCTATCTGTTGGATGAGTTCCGACTTTATCATTCGCTCCCCCGAACGGTCGAGTTGTTATGATTCTTAGAGTCCCTGTTCATGTCTAAAACTGTCACGCTGGGTCGGCCTCCGTCAACGCTGAGAACGAAATTTCCTATTGAATGATAGCATATAGTCGGAGTCCGGGCGATAGAACAGGCCGTGACGGCATAAAGCTGGCCAGACTTTCCTCCAGCAACCCCATCGGCCACGGCAGAGGTGATTCGCTCCAATCGTAGTCCACGACATCCAGATCGACCGGCAGATCGCGGTTTTCGGCGAGCCAGTCGCGGGCAGTCTCTTCGTCGCCAATCGCGTCGATCAGGCCGAGGGTGAGGGCTTGGCGGCCGGTAAAGACCCGCCCATCGGTGACCTCGTCAAGTGCGCTGCCGGCGAGGCCGCGCCGTTCGGCAACCAAATCCTTGAACCAGACGAAGGTGTCATCGATCAGCGCTTGCTCGGCGATGAGAACGGCGGCGCCGGGGCGGGTGGTGAAACTGGGCTCCGCCTTCAAGGGCGCGCTTTTGACCCGGGTCACGTCGATGCCCAGCATCTCCATCAACCCAACGATGTTCGGGATTTCGGCAATGACGCCGATCGAGCCGGTCAGGGTATTGCCACGCGCGACGATATGATCGGCAGCGATGGCCGTAATATAGCCACCTGAAGCTGCGGCCTCCGACATCACGGCGACGACTGGTTTTTGGGCCGCGACCTTGCGCAGACCCTCGTAGAGCGCCTCCGACCCGGCGACGGTGCCGCCCGGGCTGTTGATGTGAACGATCACGCCCTTGACCCGCTCCAATTCGGCGAGTTCGCTCAAAATCTGATCCCGCAACAGGTCGTCGAAGATCATGCCATCGACGCGAATTCGGGCCAGATGGTCGTCCCGGCCAGATCCGATTGTCCTGGGGATCATGGCGATGACCGCAGCCACAATCGCGATGATCGCCGCGATTCGCCAAAATGCGAGGCGGCGCCGGATCTGGCGCCGCTCAAGGATGAGATCTGTTGTCGCGCTCATCGTGTCCTTCGTTGCAAGGTTCGGGAGCCCAGGATCACTCGTCCTGCTGCTGCTTCAGCGCCGCACCGAGGATATCACCCAGTGATGCACCCGAATCGGACGAACCATATTGCTGGACGGCTTCCTTCTCCTCGGCGATCTCGCGCGCCTTGATCGAGAAACCAACCTTGCGGGATGCCTTGTCGATATTGGTGACCTTGGCATCGATCCGGTCGCCGACCGAGAACTTCTCGGGCCGCTGATCGGTCCGGTCGCGGCTGAGATCGGACCGGCGGATGAAGCCCTTCATACCGTCGTACTCGACCTCGATGCCGCCATCCTCGACCGCGGACACGGTGACAGTGACAACCTGGCCGCGCTTGACGGTCTCGGTGGCATTGGCAAAAGGATCGCTGCCAAGCTGCTTGATGCCGAGCGATATGCGCTCTTTTTCGATATCCACATCCAGCACCACGGCCTTGACCAGATCGCCCTTGGTGAAATCCTGCATCGCCTCTTCGCCGGAACGGTCCCACGAGAGGTCCGACAGATGGACCATACCGTCGATGTCGCCATCGAGGCCGACGAACAGGCCAAACTCGGTGATGTTCTTGACCTCGCCCTCAAGCTCGGTGCCGACCGGGAATTTCTCGGCGAAGCTGTCCCAAGGGTTGTCCATGCACTGCTTCAGCCCAAGGCTGACGCGGCGCTTGGTGGGATCGACATCGAGCACCATGACCTCGACCTCCTGAGAGGTGGAGACGATCTTGCCGGGGTGGGCGTTCTTTTTGGTCCAGGACATCTCGGAGACATGCACCAGTCCCTCGACACCCGGCTCCAGCTCGACGAAAGCGCCGTAGTCGGTGATGTTGGTGACCCGGCCGGTGAGCTTTGCGCCGACCGGATATTTCGATTCGACGCTCTCCCAGGGATCGGACATCAGCTGTTTCATGCCGAGGCTGATGCGCTGGGTGTCCTTGTTGACCCGGACGACCTGGACCTTGATGGTCTCTCCGATCGACAGGATCTCGGAGGGATGGTTGACCCGGCGCCAGGCCATGTCGGTGACATGCAGCAGGCCATCGACACCGCCGAGATCGACGAAGGCGCCGTAATCGGTGACGTTCTTGACCACACCATCGACGACATCGCCCTCGGTGAGCTTGCCAACGATCTCGGCGCGCTGCTCGGCGCGGCTCTCCTCGAGGATAGCACGGCGCGACACGACGATATTGCCACGGCGGCGATCCATCTTGAGGATCTGGAACGGCTGCAACACACCCATCAGAGGGCCGACATCGCGCACCGGGCGGACATCGATCTGGCTGCCGGGCAGGAAGGCCACGGCGCCGCCGAGGTCGACCGTAAAGCCGCCCTTGACGCGGCCAAAGATCGAACCTTCGACCCGTGACTCGGTTTCGTTGGCCTTCTCAAGTATGTCCCAAGCTTCCTCGCGCCGGGCTTTCTCACGGCTGATCGCCGCTTCGCCACGGGAGTTCTCGACCCGGTCAAGGAAAACCTCGACCTCGTCACCGACCTTGATTTCGGCGGGTTTACCAGGGGATGCGAATTCTTTGATGTCGATGCGGCCTTCAACCTTGAAGCCGATATCGATGATCGCCTGGCCGTTTTCGACGGCGATCACTTTGCCTTTGACGACGGTCCCTTCTTCAGGGGTTGCGCGCTCGAGACTCTCGTTGAGCAGGCTCTCGAATTCCTCCATGGAGGCGGTAGCTGACATATATGCAGTCTCCTATTGGTGCATTTTTTCAGGCCAGCCGGTTGAATCCGGCGGTCTTAGGGTTTCTGGTGTCAGAACGGCAAACCAAAAAGAGCACCTAGCCGGGCTTTCGCTTCCGCGCCCGCTTAAGTGCCTGCTCGATGATCTGTGCCGCCTTGTCGACGGCCGCGTCTATAACCAATTCCGTCGTGTCCAGCAAGTGCGCGTCTTCAGCCCGGCGCGTCGGCGCATCGGCGCGCCCGGCATCGCGGGCATCGCGTGAGCGCAAATCGGCCAGAACCTGATCGACGGTGGTGTCCTCGCCGCGCTTGGCAAGCTCGCTGTGCCGGCGCTGCGCCCGGGTCTGGTCGTCGGCGATGACGAACAGTTTTACCTCGGCGTCCGGGCAGATCACGGTGCCGATGTCACGCCCGTCCAAAACCGCGCCACCCTCACGCGCTGCGAATCGGCGCTGGAAATCCAGCAGCGCCTGGCGGACCTCGGGGATCGCCGCCACTTTCGATGCCGCGCGGGCGATGAGGTCACCGCGCAGGTCCTCGGCCTCCAGGTCATCCGGGGTCAGTTCGGCCGCAATCAGTGTCGCAACGCCTTCATCGAGCACCCCGTTGCCCTGATCCAGCGCCCGTTTGCCGACCGCCCGATACAGCAGGCCGGTGTCGAGATGGGCAAAGCCGAAGCGCGCCGCGACCGATCTGGCAATGGTGCCCTTGCCAGCCGCGGCGGGGCCATCGATGGCGACGACGAAACGCATCAGCGGTTGTCCTTGGTGATCGTCGCACCAAGATTTGCCATCAGTGTTGTAAACGACGGAAAGCTGGTCGCGATCGGTCCGGCATCGTCGATTCGGACCGGATTGCGCGCGGCGAAGCCAAGGCACAGGAACGCCATTGCAATCCGGTGGTCGAGATGGGTCGCCACAGTGCCGCCGCCCGGCACGCCGTCGGCGCCGCGGCCATGCACGATCATGCCATCGTCATGCTCGGTGACTTCGATGCCGTTGGCGCGCAGACCGGCCACCATAGCGGCGATACGGTCGGATTCCTTCACCCGAAGCTCAGAGATCCCGCGCATCACCGTGTCGCCCTCGGCAAAGGCGGCGAGGATGGCGAGGATGGGGTATTCGTCGATCATGCTGGCGGCGCGCTCCGGCGGCACCTCGACGCCCTTGAGCGCCGAGAATCGCGCCCGCAGGTCGGCGACCGGCTCGCCACCCTCGTCGTGGGGATTTTCGCGGGTCAGATCGGCGCCCATTTCCGCCAATGTCAGGTAGAACCCGGCGCGGGTCGGGTTAAGGCAGATATTCGGCACCAGAATATCCGAGCCCTCGACCATCAGCGCCGCGGCCACCGGGAACGCGGCCGAGGAAGGGTCGCGCGGCACGGCGATGTTCAGGGGGTGCAGCTCGGGCTGGCCGGTCAGGCGGATCGCCCGGCCGTCAGGCAGGTCTTCAACCACAACCTCGGCGCCAAAGCCGCGCAGCATCCGCTCTGTATGGTCGCGGGTCGCCTCGCGCTCGATCACGATGGTCTCACCGGGAGCGTTGAGCCCGGCCAGCAGCACCGCCGATTTTACCTGTGCCGACGGCACCGGCAGAGTGTATTCCACCGGCACCGGGTTGGCCGCACCGGTCAGGGTCAGCGGCAGCAGGCCGCCGGCGCGTCCCGATGACCGTGCGCCGAACAGTGCCAGAGGGTCGAGGATGCGCCCCATCGGACGCTGCCGCAACGAGGCGTCGCCGGTAAAGGTGGCGCTGATCGGCGTCGTCGCCATCATCCCCATGATCAGCCGCACACCGGTGCCCGCATTGCCGCAATCAATGACGTTCTGAGGCTCAGCAAGGCCACCAACGCCGAAACCATGGACAATCCATGCGCCGGGGCCGGTGCGGGTCACCTCGGCACCGAAGGCCCGCATTGCTTCAGCGGTGCCCAGCACATCATCGCCCTCCAGAAGCCCGGTAATCCTGGTCTCGCCGACAGCGAGCGCGCCGAAGATCAACGCCCGGTGCGAGACCGACTTGTCGCCGGGCACTTCAGCCATGCCAGAAAGCCGGGCAGCGCGCCGCGCCGTGACGGGACTGGTTTCCGATGGGTGAGACATGCGGTGGCTCCGGGGCGGGCTGGCGTCGGTGGCATATAGCGCCAACAAGGCCGCTCCGTCCACCCATCCGCGGCATCGCCCGCGCACGCGAAACGCGTCGACCCACATACACGGGCCGACGCCAGAACACTACGCACACAGACTGGAATGCGTGTGGCTTACTCCTGATGCCGCGATTTTGCGAAACAGGCGCGACCTCCACACGACGCCGCATAACCGACTCTACAGTTGGAACGCGGCAGTGTTGCGACGGACGGTGCCGTGGTTTCGCCGTTATTGAATCAATTTTCGTCGATCAGGCCAATCAATTGGGCGTAATCGTGTCAGAGGCGCCGAAAGCTGAGATAATGCGGCGGTCTGCCCTCGCGCAACGCTTTCGATTCGTAGCGCGTGCCGGGCCAGCCAGCCCATGATTCGCGCCAATCCGCCGGGCCCAGAGCCAGCCAGGCGAAGCGTGGATCGGGGTTGATCATTTCGAGCACGTGGCGCGCATAGTCGCCGATGTCGGTGGCGATCCGCAGCATCGATCCCGGCGCCATGATCCGGGCGAGCTGGTCCAGATTCTCGGCGTTGATGAAACGGCGCTTGTGATGGCGGGTCTTCGGCCAGGGGTCGGGATACAACAGGAACACTTGTTCGATCGACCCGGCGGGCAATACGTCCATCAGATCGCGAGCATCACCGGGGTGGATCGCCAGGTTGGCGACCCCCGCACGCTCGATCCCCGCCAGCAGCATAGCGACGCCATTGACGTAGGCCTCGCAGCCGATGATGCCGATATGGGGGTTGGCGGCGGCCATGTTCAGCATGTGCTCGCCAGCGCCGAAACCAATCTCGAGCCAGACCCCGCGGGCTTCGGGAAACGGCGCTTTCGGGTCGATCGGGTCGCGCTCGGGGTTCTCGGCCCAATTGACCCCGGTCGGCGCCAGCTCGGCCAGCCGGTTCTCAAGCAGATTCTTCTGGCCCTGGCGCAGGGTCTTGCCATGGCGGCGGCCATAGAAGTTACGCCACGGCCCGCCGTTCGGTGTGTCGTGCTCGCTATCCGGCCCGGTCAGATCGCCGCCTTGAACGCATCGACCAGATCGAGCCGCTCCCACGAGAAGCCGCCGTCGGCCTCGGGCTCGCGGCCGAAATGACCATAGGCCGCGGTGCGGCGGTAGATTGGCCGGTTCAGGCCGAGACGGGTGCGGATGCTGCGCGGCGTCAGGTTGACGGTTTCGCGGATTATCTTTTCGATGAGCAGCGAGTCGACATGTTCGGTGCCATAGGTATCGACATAAATCGACAGCGGCTCGGCGACGCCGATGGCATAGGCGAGCTGGAGGCAGCATTTATCGGCCAACCCGGCGGCAACCACATTCTTGGCGACATGGCGCGCCGCATAGGCGGCCGAGCGGTCGACCTTGGTCGGGTCCTTGCCGGAAAAAGCGCCGCCGCCGTGCGGCGCGGCACCGCCATAGGTATCGACAATGATCTTGCGCCCGGTCAGCCCGGCGTCGCCGTCCGGCCCGCCTATCACGAAGCGCCCGGTCGGGTTGACGTGCCACACGGTGTTGGCATCGACGAAGCCTTCCGGCAGGGCGTTGATCACGTAGGGCTCGATCACCTTGCGCACGTCGGCGGATTCCATGTTCGGATCGGTGTGCTGGGTCGAGACCACAATGGTGTGGGCGCGCACCGGCTTGCCATCGCGGTACTCGACAGTCACCTGGCTTTTAGCGTCGGGGCCGAGAAGTGGCGCATCGCCAGCGTGGCGCGCATCGGCCATCAGCTTCAGGATGCGGTGCGAATACTGGATCGGCGCCGGCATCAGCTCCGGCGTCTCGTTGGTCGCGTAGCCGAACATGATGCCCTGATCGCCGGCGCCCTCGTCCTTGTTCTCGGAGGCGTTGACGCCCTGGGCAATGTCGGAGGACTGCTCGTGGATCAGGCATTCGATCAGGGCGGTCTTGAAGTGGAAGCCCTTCTGCATGTAGCCGATCTCGCGGATCGTCTCGCGGGCGGCGGCGCAGATTTCCTCGGGGCTGAAGGCGTTCTCCTCGGAGACACTGACTTCGCCCATCAGGACCACCCGGTTGGTGGTGGCGGCGGTCTCGACGGCGACGCGAGCCTCGGGTTGGCGCCCGATAATCAGATCGACGATGGTGTCCGATATCTGGTCACACACTTTGTCCGGATGTCCCTCGGAAACAGACTCGGAGGTGAAGAGATAATTCTGACGGGCCATTTTTCGCCACTCCATTCAATGCGCTACTACTTCGCCCTAAGTGGGCGCGATCGCGGTTCCTTTGGCATAGCGGGTGGGTTCTGGTCAACCCACAGGTCTAAGACCGCGCCGTCGCGTGCAGAGGAAGAAGACAAGCACGACCAGCGCCATCGCCGGAATATCGCCAAAGCGCGCATACGGAGTGGCGGGCAACGCGGCGGGCAGACGGGTATCGAAGTAGCCGAGGGTGTCCATCGCTAAGGACTTCTGGACCCGGCCATGGGGGTCAATTGCCGCCGAGATGCCGGTATTTGCGGACCTGACGACCGGCAGGCCCTGCTCGATGGCGCGGATACGGGCCTGGGCCAGATGTTGTTGCGGCCTGGCAAATGCGCCGAACCAGGCATCATTTGTAACCTGCAGCAGCCAGTCGGGTCGTTTGCCTTGCGCAACCACTTCGGACGGGAAGATCATCTCGTAGCAGATCAGCGGCGAGAACGGCGGCAGGCCTGGAAGCTCGATCAGCTGCGGCCCTTGGCCTGGGGTAAAGCCGCCCTGGCGCACAATCTGGCGCAGGCCAATCAGCCCGAGGACATTCGCGTAAGGCAGATATTCGCCGAACGGTACCAGATGCTGCTTGTCGTAGCGCGGGCCAAGACTGCCATCCGGAAGGATCACTGTCAGCGTGTTGAACCATTGCTCGGCGCCATCTCGTTGCACGCCGTGCAGGGCGCCGAGGATGACCGGGGCGCCGCCCGCCGCCGCAGCGATTTCGACCCGGCGCTCGGGCTGATAGGCGGGCATGAAGGCCACCGCGGTTTCGGGCCACATCACGACCGCCGGGGCGCCGAGGGCAGGGTCGGGCGGGGCAGCCGTCGCTGCCAACAGACGGTCATAGAATACTTTCGCGTGGTCCAGCTGCCATTTCAGCTTTTGGTCGGCATTTGGCTGGACTACTCGCACCACCGGCCGCACCACCGAACCGGCCGCGACATCAGTGCGCGCGCGCAACCGCAGCTCGCCCGCGGCCCATAGGCAGGCCAAAGCGACAAGCCCGATCAGGGCGGCGGTCCGCCGCCGCTCGACGATGCCGATCAGCACCAGCGGCGTCAGCGCCAATGTCAGAAAGGTCATCCCGAAGGGGCCGGCCCAGCTCGCCGCCTGCATCACCGGCGTCTCAACCCAGACATAGCCGGGCAGGCCCCAGGGAAAGCCGGTCAGCATGTTGCTGCGCGCAAACTCCACGACGGTCAGGCAAGCCGCCAGCACGATCGGCCGCCACCAATCTCCCTGAGGCCAGAATCGCCGAGCGAAACCGAAAGCGGTGGCCCAGAACAGCCCGAGGAAGGCTGGCAGCAATGTGAGCGCGAAGGGCATCAGCCAGGCGAATTGCTCGGCATCGACCAAAAAGGCGTAGCCGATCCAGTAAAGGCCGGTGACAAAATAACCGAAACCGGCGCCCCAGCCGGTCAGCGCCGCCGCACGCGGGCAGCGCGCGGCATCGATCAGCCAGACGAGGACCGGAACTGCCACGAATAGCGCCCAGGGTTGCGAGATCGGTGCCTGGCCGAGTGTCATCGCCGCTCCTGCCAGCATGGCGATGCCAAGTCGCGGCAAGCGCCCTTGGCCGGCAAGCCAACGGGCGGCGGCTGGGCCAGCACCATCGGGCAAGGCGCCATTGGCTGCGTTACTCATCCAGCGCCTCTGCTGTATCAGGAAATTGGGCGGGCTATTCGGCGGGCTATTCGGCGGCCGCGCGGGGCGCTGTTGCTTGTCCGCTTCCGGCCCCGCGCATGGTCAGGCGCAAATGCTTGATCCGGCGCGGGTCGGCATCAGTGATCTCAAACTCGTGGCCTTCAGGATGGGCGATCACCTCGCCACGACTCGGAACATGGCCGGTCAGCATAAAGACCAGGCCGCCGAAGCTGTCGACGTCTTCCTCCCAGTCGGCTGGCAAAAGATGCACACCCTCGGCCTCCTCGAAGTCTCGGACATCGGCGCGGGCATCGATGACATATATG
>DATLAW010000032.1:0-2842 GCA_035527255.1 Thermohalobaculum sp.
GATGCGCAAGGCTGCCGCCCGAACAAAGGAGGCGCTCTGGAACAAGGTCGGTGAGATCCTCGGCGCCTTCACCCCGGACGAATGCAAAAACTACTTCACCGCCGCAGGATATGAGCCGGAATAGATGGATAACGCTCTAACGCAGGCGATGCGGCTTACTTCCTATCCGCCTGACTGGCAGCTCTATAATCTTTCGCTGGGCTATGCCTGGGCCGGGGAAAGCGAGCGAGAAGCCATTGGGATGGCGAACGTCTGTGTCCAAAGGCTGCCAACCGATCCATATGGGTATACCAATCTGGCCATCGTGCAGGCGTTTTCGGGCATAAACCGCAAGCCGCAAAGGCAATTGGTTTGCTTCGTCAGCGCGATCCCGGTTTCAGCGCCAAGAATATTCGACGCTCGCAATATTATAAGCGGCCAGAGGACCTGGGTCGGGTGCTCACGATCTTAAGGGAAGCTGGCCTGCCGGAGTGACCCTGTAAGGGTAACCCTGATCCGTGCCGCCAACTTCCTGCTGGCCCGCCACCCGCTCAACCTCTAAACAGGCCCGATGCTCGAATACGCCCCCGCTTCGCCCGATTTCTCCGCCGACCAGGCCGCCGCCTGGGAGGCGATCACCGCCCGTATGGCGCGGCATGGGGTCGAGGTCGAGGCTGGGACCACTACGCCTAAAACCGAGCATTCCGGGCCTGGCGAGGTAATTGCGGTAACTGGCAAGGCGGGGTCCGGCAAGACCATGCTACTGGCCCGCCTCGCTGCCCGGCTGGCGGAGGTTGGGCTGGCGGCGGTCACCGGCGACTACGAACCGAAACGCCGGACCAAGCGATCCTTCGCCGTGCTGGCGCCGACCAACAAGGCGGCCAGCGTGCTGCGCAACCACAAGGTGCCGGCGACCACCATCCACCGGATTGTCTACACCCCGGTCTACGACCCGGAGTACCAGAAGGTCGCCGACTGGCTGGAGGACGAGCGCAAGACCCGGCCGGAAGTCGAGGGCATGACCGAGGCGGCGCTGGACCGGGCCGAGCAGTTCTACAAGCAGCACGGCTCGGTTCCAGGCGCGCTGGCCGCTGCTGGCGTGCGCGGCGCCGATTTCATTACCGGCTGGACCCGCCGCGACGACCCGCTGGATATTGCGCTGGTCGACGAGGCATCGATGATCGATGCCGCCCAGCTTGAAGATCTGAAGGAAATATTCGGGCTGATCGTGCTGTTCGGCGACCCGGCCCAGCTCGCGCCGGTCGGCAGTCGCGGCGAGATGATCTTCGAGACCCTGCCAGAAGGCCGCCGCAGCGATCTCGCCCGCATCCATCGCCAGGCGGCGGGCAATCCGATCCTCGATCTTGCCCATGCTCTCGGTGACCCGGATCTGAGCTTCGAGGCGTTCGAGGATCAGGTCCGCGCCGCCGCCGACCACCGCGTCCTGATCGCCAGCCGGGCCGATGCCGAGCTGATGTGCGGCAGCCCGATCCTGGTCTGGCGCAACAAGACCCGGATCCGGCTGATCAAGGCGTTCCGCACCGCCCACCACATCCCCGACGACCAGCTTGTGTCCGGCGAGCCGCTGATTTGCGATGGGCTGGAGTTGCCCCTGAAGCAACGCAAGCAGCGCATCGATCTGGAGGCGCGCGGGCTGATCAAGGGGGCTCAGGCGACCTATCTCGGTCCCGGCCGCAAGCCCGGTTTCGTCAAGGTCGATATCGCCGGCACCGACGAGTCCGGCATCTCGGTCGCCTCGATCATCCAGATCGAGCGGCCCGACGACGAAGAGCCGCTGCTGCTGTCTGCGGCCCGATCTGGTGCGGTTTTCCTGCATGGCGCCGCCTGTACCATCCACAAGGCGCAGGGCTCGCAATGGCCAAGGGTGCAGGTCTTCGCCCCCGACCTTTATGCCGCCGCCCGCTCGGGTCAAGTCGAGGCCGGGTTGCCGCTGTGGAAGCGCCTCGCCTATGTCGCCATCACCCGAGCCGAGGAACAGCTGGTATGGGTGACCCGTTACATGATATCGCGCCCCGACGATCCGCTGGGCGGTCCTGGCGAGTTGCTGCCGGCCGACCAATGAACCCACATGCAGCGTGTTCCAGACTGCGCCGTAACATCAAAGCGTTGAGGATTTCCGGATGAAAAAACTTATCGCCATCGCCGCTGCCATCGTTTTGGTGGCCATTGCAGGCTGGAGCGGGCTGTGGTTTGCCGGGCGGGGCGCCGTGGCCGACAGGATTGACCGCGAGATCGCGCAGCTGGAGGCCCAAGGGTTCGAGGTCAACCACGGCTCGCGTGAGATCGGCGGTTTCCCATTCGCCTATAAGGTGACCCACCGCGACGTCACAGTCATGGAGCCAACCGGTGGCAGCGTCTACCGCCTGCCCGAGGTTACATCCGAAGTTACTGCGGCGGATACCGACAAGCTGGTCTCGCGGTTTCCGGCGAAGTTCAGCCTCGAAGTGCCGCTTGACGAAGCTCAGCGCGCCAGTTGGCCGGGAATGCCTGAAATACTGACCTTCGATGTGGAATCTACCGACATGGAGGTGATCTCTGACGGCGTGCCAGGCAAAGGCCAGGAGTTCGCCATCACTGCGAAATCCCTTTTGCTGGTCACCGGAAGCGCAGAACAGCCACTGAACTTCGCGGCCGAATTCACCGCTCTTGATAGCACAAGCATCCTGCCCGCTTTGTCCAGCGGTCTGCCGGCAACCAGTGCGACTACGATCGAGCGTCTCGACTATGCCTATTCTACGAGCGCGCCGCACGGCATCGCTGTGAACATCGTGGCGTCAATCGACAATCTGCGCGTGACCGGAAAATCTGATGCCCGCGATCAGGCGACGATGCTGGCGCTTCT
>DATLAW010000033.1:0-10103 GCA_035527255.1 Thermohalobaculum sp.
CAGGGCTTTGAAGGGGGCAGTAAAAATTGCAGAAACCTATGGGAGACTTGGTTTGCAGTAGGATTTTGGCGGAAGAGAAGGGATTCGAACCCTTGATAAAGCTTTTGACCCTATACACGCTTTCCAGGCGTGCGCCTTCGACCGCTCGGCCACCTCTCCGTGGCGCCGGACGCTATAGACGCCGGCCAGAAATGGCAAGGGGTCAGGATGGTGTGGAGGATCTTCTTGGCAATGTGAACTAATGGGGCTAGCTTCACGAGAAGTGGAACGATCCGAGGTGACTATGTTTCGTGCGTTATCGATGGTTTTCTTTGCGTTGGGGCTGATTGTCCTGGCGGTTGACCTATATTCTAGCATGACGGTGGACGGCACACCCAAGCTCGCGGCGCTGGGTGATTGGTGGGCCGCGATCCATCGCGACAGCCTGCTGCTTTTGCAGCCGGCAGTCGAGCGACACATCAGCCCGGTTCTTTGGGACCCGGGCATTCAGACCTTGCTGGAATGGCCTTTGGCGGTTGAGTTTGGTCTTTTGGCAGCGATCTGCTGGTTCTTGCGCCGCCGGAAACGCTCGCGCCGGCACGACAATCTTAAAAAGGTCCGGTAGTTAATCGCCGCCGGCGATATGCACGTGATCTTAAGATTTTCCTCCTAATGCCCGAACGATGAGCCTCGCGATGCGGGCGCATCTCCTTGCCCCTGACCGCGGAGCGGAAATCGGGAAAGGAGATACCCATGCACGCCACTATCGAAAGGTGGGGAAAGGGCCTTGTGGCCCTCGCCGTCATCACCGCGATGACCGCCTGCACGCTCGGCCGCGAACCTGCCTACGACGCGGCGCTCGCCGGTGAGGTCACCGGGCTGACGTCGGAAACACTCCGACTGTTCCAGGAATTCACACCGGGAGTGACCGGCGCCATCGCCGCCCATGCCGGGACCGTTCGGTTAATGGCGCAGGCGCGCGGTTCAGCGGCTCCCGCCAGTGGTTTGGCCCTCAGGGCGGCACGGCTTGGCGCCAACCTGTCGTTCATCGATAAGATATCGCCTGAGGCGGTCGACCGACTCGCCGCATACCAGGATGCGACCCCAGCTTACATGGCCGACTTTCTGCGCAACCTCGCGCTTCTCGAAGCGCATGATCGCGCCGCAACGGGTGAGCTTGGTCAAAGATTTTCCGCCTATGAGGCCGCCTTGACGTCGCATCAACGCGCAACCGAGGTTTATCTTGAGGCGTTTCGCCTGTGGCAGGCCGGGGCCGGGCCGCAACCGGCGCAACCCGCGCCGCCGCCAACCGCCCCGATCCACGGCCTCGACCCGATTCAGATCGCGCTGCGGATCACGGCGCTGGAGGACATCCTGCGTGACGCACTGATCTACGAGCGCAACATCCTGAACCGCAACCGCTGATAGGACATTATCATGGCAAATACGCTTGACGCTCTGACATCCGAGATCGGCTTGGTCGGCACCAGCATCCTCAACACCGATCTGGCGCTGCTGCGCGGCTATTCCCAGGCCAAGGCCAGAGCCATCTCCAGCTTCACCTTGCTGCTCGCCGAGGGCTATGCCAGCGGCAGTATATCGAGCGAACAAATGGCCGAGGAGACAGTCGAACTGGAACGCATGGTGGTGCGTTTTGTGCGCAACATCCAGGCGCTGGCGATCACTACCATCGAGCGGCTGCTGCGCGGCATCGGCGATCTGCTGATGGCGACGCTTACTCAGGTGACCGGGCTGCCCGCCCTGACGCTGGCGCCGTCGAGC
Organism: Thermohalobaculum sp.; assembly: GCA_035527255.1. GTDB lineage: Bacteria > Pseudomonadota > Alphaproteobacteria > Rhodobacterales > Rhodobacteraceae > Thermohalobaculum. Next base: position 1,762 of record DATLAW010000033.1, read on the forward strand.
GGGATGGTGTGGGGCGTTGGTGCGGCCTGATAAATCTCTCAGGCCGCCCGGCGTTTCGACCGGGCGGTGGCGCGGGTTTGCGCCTTGGGGTCGGTGTCGAACAGCGACGCGAGGTGTTCGGTCACCGCCCCGGCCAACTGCTCGGCATCGGTGATCGTCACCGCCTTGGCGTAGTAGCGGGTGACATCATGGCCGATGCCGATGGCCAGCAACTCGACCGCTCCACGGCGTTCGATCATGCCGATGACCTCACGCAGGTGCCGTTCCAGGTAGTTTGACGGGTTGACGCTGAGGGTCGAATCGTCCACCGGCGCGCCATCCGAAATCACCATCAGAATCCGGCGCTGCTCGGTGCGGGCAATCAACCGGCGATAGGCCCATTCGAGGGCCTCGCCGTCGATATTTTCCTTCAGCAAACCCTCGCGCATCATCAGACCGAGGTTTTGGCGCGCCCGGCGCCAAGGTGCGTCGGCGCGTTTATAGACGATGTGGCGCAGATCGTTCAGCCGCCCCGGATTAGCCGGACGGCCGTTGGCAAGCCACTGCTCGCGGCTCTCGCCGCCCTTCCAGGCGCGGGTGGTGAAACCGAGGATCTCGACCTTGACCTGGCAGCGCTCCAACGTGCGCGCCAGCACGTCGGCGGTGATTGCGGCAATCGAGATCGGCCGACCCCGCATCGAGCCTGAATTGTCGATCAGCAGCGTCACCACGGTATCGCGGAAGGTGGTGTCCTTCTCGACCTTGAAGCTCAGCGGCGTGGTCGGGTTGGCGATCACCCGCGCCAGCCGGCCGGCGTCGAGCATGCCTTCCTCGAGATCGAACTCCCAGGCCCGGTTCTGCTGCGCCTGCAACCGGCGCTGCAACCGGTTAGCCAGCCGCGAGACGGCGCCCTTCAGCGGCTCGAGCTGTTTGTCGAGATAGGCCCGCAGCCGCTCCAGCTCGTCCTCGTCGGACAGCTCCTCGGCCGGGATAACCTCGTCGTATTTCTGGGTGAATATCTTGTAGTTCGGATCGGCGTCCGAGACCGGTGCCTCGCGCGGCTCGGGCGGCGGCATGCCGTCATCGGCTTCCATCTGGTCCTGGTCGTCGGCGTCGGCATCCGACTCCTCCATCGACACTTCCATCTGCTGGGTGTCGTCCTGCTCGCCGCGCATGTCGTCGGGCAGGTATTCCTGCTGGTCGCTGTTGTCCTCGCCACCTTCGTCGCTGTCGGACTGGTCGTCCTGATCGTCGTCCTCGGCATCACTGTCCAGATCGTCCGGATCCTGCTCGTCAGGGTCAGCACCCAACTGGTCGCCGTAGCCGAGCTCCTCGATGATCCTCCATGTTTTCTTGGCGAATGCGGCCTGGTCTTCCAGAGTGTCGCCCAGCGCCGTCAGATCGCTCTCCACATGCCCGTCGAAGAAATCCTGCCAGATGTCGAGCACGTTCTGGGCCGCTGCCGGCAGCGGCCGCCCGGTCAGCTTTTGGCGCAGCATAAACGCCGCCGCCTCGTGCATCGGCGCCTCGGAGGTCTGCTTCAGGGCCGCATAGCCGCGCCGGTCGCACTCATCGCTCAGCCGAGCATCGAGATTGTCGGCAACGCCGTCCATGGCGCGGGCGCCGATCGCCTCGCAACGCGCCGTCTCCATGGCGTCGAAGATCGCCCTGGCGGTCTCGCCCGGCGGGGCGTAGCGACTGTTGGTTGCCGGGTTGTGGAACCGCTCAAGCAGCGCGAAGGCGTCCGCCGTGCCACGCGCCAGCATCACCTCGGCCCGGGTCATGCGGCGCGAGACCTGGGGCAGTCTCAACCCGGTATTGGTGCGCCCCGGCGGGTCGGCGGAATAGGTGACGTCAAGCTCGGCCTCGCCAGCCAGCGCCCGGGTCGCCTCGCCGAGCGCCTTCTTGAACGGATCCGCCGGGTTGTCGGTCTTGAAGACCATGTGTCAGCCCAGACTGATCGATGCGGCGCTTTCGGGCAGTTCCTCACCGAAGCATTTCTGGTAGATCTCGGCCACCAGTTGCCGCTCCAGCTCGTCGCATTTGTTAAGGAAAGTCAGCCGGAATGAAAAACCGATGTCATCGGCGAAAATCTCGGCATTCTGGGCCCAGGTCAGCACCGTGCGCGGGCTCATGACCGTCGACAGGTCGCCGTTCATGAATGCCTGCCGGGTCAGGTCGGCGACGGTCACCATGCGGCTGACGATCTTCTCGCGCTCGCCTTTGTACGAGGGGCACTTGGCCAGCACGATGGCGGCCTCGGCATCGTGCGGCAGATAGTTCAGCGTGGTGACGATCGACCAGCGGTCCATCTGGCCCTGGTTGATCTGCTGGGTGCCATGATAGAGCCCGGTGGTGTCGCCCAGGCCAACTGTGTTGGCGGTGGCGAACAGGCGGAACGATGGGTGCGGGTGGATCACCTGATTCTGGTCGAGCAGCGTCAGCTTGCCATCGACCTCCAGCACACGCTGGATCACGAACATCACGTCAGGGCGGCCGGCGTCATATTCGTCGAAGCAGATCGCGGTTGGCGTGCGCAGGGCCCAGGGCAGGATACCCTCCTGGAACTCGGTTATCTGCATGCCGTCGCGCAGCTTGATGGCGTCCTTGCCGATCAGGTCGATGCGGCTGATATGGCTGTCGAGGTTGACCCGGACGCATTGCCAGTTCAGGCGCGCGGCGACCTGCTCGATATGGGTCGATTTGCCGGTGCCGTGATAGCCCTGGATCATCACCCGGCGGTTATGGGCAAAGCCGGCCAGGATCGCCAGCGTGGTGTCACGATCGAAACGATAGGTCGGGTCGATCGCCGGAACCCGATCGGAAGCCTCCGCAAAGCCCTTGATCATCATGTCCGAATCGATCGCGAACGTATCGCGCACGGAGATGTCCACGGTCGGAATCTCCGCCGGGTTCACGCTGCTGCCGTCAGCCATTTTAGCCACTCCTGTCATCTTGCCCGATCCTCTGGACCATAGGCGCGCGCAAATCAAGAGGAACGGCGACCTGTTGCCGCTGATGAGCGGCAAAGATCGCGCTGATGATGCCGAATCATACCAGCCGCGCGCGGAAATCGCCGAGCGACACGTCGCCGGTTGCAAGATCAAATGCCATCAAGTCCTCGCCGACGAATATCGGCCGGTCATAGCTTTGCGCGACTTCGGCGAGCAATGCCGCGCGGTCAAAATCCGGCGGCACGAAATGGGTTAGCGCCAGCGCAGCGGCGCCCATCCGCCGCGCGATATCGCCAACCTCGCCGGACAACGTGTGATAGGACGCTGTCGCCGCGACGGTCGCTGCGCTGCGCCGCCCGGCGATCAGCGGCATCTCGTGGTGCAAATAGACCTCGTGGACCAGCAGGTCGGCGCCCTGGCCCGCCGCGATCAGGGCGTCACAGACGCCGGTATCGCCAGATAGCACAGCGGTCTTGCCACCGGATCGCAGGACAAACCCATAGGCAGGAACGATCGGTCCATGGTCGACCAGCACCGGCTCGATTTCCAGATCACCGATGGTGATCCGCCGCCCTGGCGCCAGAACATCGCAGTTCACCGCCAGCCCGGTCACCGTAGGGCGCTGCTCGAAGGCGATGCGCAGCTCGCGCTCGCCGCGCCAGGCAGCCATTGTCGCCTCGATCACCGGGACAACCGTCTCCGGGCAATGCACCGCCCAAGTGGCAACCCGGCCCTGGTGCCAGCTCGATACCACAAGCTGATAAAAATCGATCAGGTGGTCGGAATGCAGGTGGCTGACCAGCAGCGCATCGAGCGCAGCGCCGCGGCAACCCGCCTCGATCAGCCGTTGGGTGACCATCGAGCCACAATCGATCAGCACCCGCGCCGCTGCGGTTTCCACCAGTGTCGCCGCGCCGCCACGGCGCGGATGGGCAACCGGGCAGCCGGTTCCTAGAAGGGTGATTTTCATCGCAGGTCGGCCCGCTGTTCAGTCGGTAAAGTTGCGGCTCTTGCGCAGGATCTGCCAGGCCTTGAGCACCCGCGCCAGTCGATCCGGGTCCGGGTTGTTGCCGCCATTCATGTCCGGATGCAGGTCCTTGACCAGCTCGCGATAACGGGCGCGCACTTCTGCCCGGGTCTCGACATGATAGGACAAGCTCAGCGCATCCATCGCCACCTGTTCCTCACGGGTCATGCGCCGCTGGGTGCGGGTTTCGCTGGCGGTATGCCCCGGATTCAGGGTCGCGGCATCGCCAAGAACCTCGAGTGGGTCACGAAAACCAAACCGCGCCCAGGCTTTGCCCTCGGCATGGGGCTGGGCACCCAACGGCGCCTTCGGTCCCTTGCCCAACGCCCAAGTCGCGCGCTCCCACACGCGGTCAGCGCGGGTCTGGGCATCAAGCTCCTGCTCGCTCCAGCCTTCGAAAAAATTCCACCCGGCATTGTATTGGCGCACATGGTCGAGGCAGAACCAGCGGAACTCATTCAGCCGCTCGGGCGAGTATGGGGCCCGGTATTGCGCCGCCACATCGCAGCCAGGCCACTCACAATGGCGATACGAAGAGTCAACCGCCCCGCTTGCGCCACGGGTGCGCTGACGCCGCCGCTTGTCGGCGGAGACCGAGACGTCGTAGTCAAGGGGCGAACGAGGTGCCATTGTCGGCCCTATGCAGTTTTTCGAGTCGGCGACAATAGCGCAAGACGAACCCATTCCGATAGCTTGACAAGGAGGAAATTGCGTTGAGCGTGACAAAAAAAATGAAAGAAAAGCTGAAAAAAGCGTTTGACCCGTCAAAGTTCGAGCTGATTGATGACAGCGAGAGCCATCGTGGACATGGCGGATGGCGCGACGGCGGCGAAAGCCACTTTCGATTGCGCATGACTTCGGCACATTTTACCGGGCAAGGACGGGTCCAGCGTCAACGCGCTGTGAACAAGATACTGACCGAGGAACTCGCAGGTTCGGTCCACGCGCTGGAGATGGAGCTGCGGGCTCCCGGCGAATAATTCACGCAGCAATACGGAGAAGATCAGCTCATTCCCCCGGTTCGTAGTTTCCTGGCCCACGCACACTCTCGGCAATCCTGAGATTCGGATCGGCGCTGACCGTCGGCTCGGGCGCCGGAGTGAAAGAGGGAGCGAACAATGGCGCCTGGCGCAGCGCTCCCGCACCCTTGAGGACAAGGTCGCCCTGATCAGACCGGTCTTCTGGAGCCAACGAACGGCGGAACACCATCACCGCACGGTGTACTTCATGGCCACGTCCCAACCAACCCGAGCGCTCGGTCACTGGCAGTAGATCGGTGCGCTGATATTCCCAGCCATCGACCGCTTCTTCCTGAAGAACCTCATCGAAGGCGACGGCAACCCGGTCCGAGTGCGTGCGTGCGCCGCGCTGGCGCTTGCCCTTTTCCGGCGCACCGACGGTCTTGTACTCGAAGGTCATGAGCGACCCTCCCTTTCCTGTAACGCGGCTCTCGGGCCGCTCCAGATCAATTTGCCCCGCAGACACGACGCCGCGCAAGAGGTTGCAGCAACTTCAAGCACGATCACTCGATCCCCAGCTTCGCCCGCACCAGCGCCTGCACCGCCTGCGGATTGGCCTTGCCGCCGGTCGTCTTCATTACCTGGCCGACAAACCAGCCCGCCATCGAGGGTTTTTCCCGCGCCTGCTCGGCCTTCTCCGGATTCGCCGCCAGCACCTTATCGACCGCCGCCTCGATGGCGCCGGTGTCGGTAACCTGGCGCATGCCGCGCGCCTCGACGATCGCGGCCGGATCGCCGCCCTCGGTATAGATAATCTCGAACAGATCCTTGGCGATCTTGCCGGAGATGTCTCCGGTGCCAACCAATATAACTATCGAAGCAAGTTGAGCTGGGCTGATCGGACTTTCTGAGATGTCATGACCTTCTTTGTTCAGCCGGCCGAAGAGCTCATTGATCACCCAGTTCGCAACGTATTTGGCTTGGAGGAGCGGTCGGGTCTTGTCATTTTCTCGGATCGGGTTGGTGTCTCCCCGCTTGATTTCGACCCGGTCGTTTCTATCGACCTCCTCAAGCACGGCCTCAAAGAAATCGGCGTTAGCCACATCGGCGACCAGCACCAGGGCGTCGTATTCGGTCACCTCATATTTGGCGACGAATCGCGCCTTCTTGGCATCGGGAAGTTCCGGCAGGCTGGCCTCGATCCGGTCAACCAGCGCCTGCTCGATCTCCAGCGGCAGCAGGTCCGGGTCGGGGAAGTAGCGGTAATCATGCGCCTCCTCCTTCGAGCGCATCGACCGCGTCTCGCCCTTGGCACGATCGTACAGCCGGGTTTCCTGATCGACCTTGCCGCCATCCTCCAGAATGGCGATCTGGCGTCGCGCTTCGTATTCGATCGCCTGTTGAATGAACCGCATCGAGTTCATGTTCTTGATCTCGCAGCGGGTGCCAAGATGGCTGAAGTCGTCGCTGGCGCGGTAGGCCTCGTAGGCCCCGTGCTTGCAGACCGAAACGTTCACATCCGCCCGCAGCGACCCCTCCTGCATGTTGCCGTCGCAGGTGCCCAGGTAGCGCATGATCTGGCGCAACTTGCGGACATATTCCGCCGCCTCCTCCGGCCCGCGGATATCGGGGCGCGAAACGATCTCCATCAACGCGACCCCGGTGCGGTTCAGGTCGACGAAGCTCAGCTCCGGATCCATGTCGTGGATCGACTTGCCAGCGTCCTGCTCCAGATGGATGCGCTCGATCCGCACCTTGCGGGCGACGCCCGGCGCCAGGTCCACCAGCACCTCGCCCTCGCCAACCACCGGGTGCTTGAACTGGCTGATCTGGTAGCCCTGCGGCAGATCAGGGTAGAAATAGTTCTTGCGATCAAAGACCGAGCGCAGGTTGATCTGCGCCTTCAGCCCCAACCCGGTGCGGACCGCCTGCTCGACACAGAATTCGTTGATCACCGGCAACATGCCGGGCATCGCCGCATCGACCAGGGCGACGTTGGTGTTCGGCTCAGACCCGAACCGGGTCGAGGCGCCGGAGAACAGTTTGGCCTTGCTGGCGACCTGGGCATGCACTTCCAAACCGATGACGATCTCCCAATCGCCGGTGGCACCGGGGATGACCTTTGGCTCAGGTTCTCGGTAGGTGAGTTCAGTCATGGCGCTGGGCTCCGGCAGGCAGATCGTTTTGCCGCGTTCTTAAGGCGGCGAGCGAGAGGCGGCAAGTGGTCGCCCGGCCGGCCCTACTCCACCCTCTGCACCGTGACTTGCTGATGCGCCCGCAGTGCATCCAGTTTCCTCTGGTACTTCGCCTGGATCAGATCGACCACCACCAGCACGGCAATGGCGAAATAGAACGTCGCTTTCGACATCGGCTCGACGGCGAAACCGAACAGATGCAAATGCGGCTCGGCGGCATGCCCGGCCTCGCCCAGCAGAACTACCCCGACGATCAGCAGGATGAACAGGCCCAGCATGGAGAGCCCCCACTGAGTGGTCCAACTGATTTGTTAGTGCATGACAGGCCTCTGGTCCATCGGGATGATGCTTTCTGGCGCCGGCGGACGATAGCCGAGGGCGCTATGCGGGCGGACCGTGTTGTAGTGACGTCGCCATTGCTCGATGAGGATCTGGGCTTCGCGCAGGGAGTAGAAGATCTCGCCGTTCAGCAGTTCGTCCCGGAACCTGGCGTTGAAGCTCTCGCAGTAGCCGTTCTCCCAGGGGGAACCGGGTTCGATGAATGCGGTCTTGGCGCCGACGGCGGCGATCCAGGTCCTGACCTTCTCGGCAATGAACTCGGGGCCGTTATCTGAGCGGATGTATTCCGGGGGGCCACGCAGGATGAAGAGGTCGGTCAGGGCATCGACCACGTCGGTGGAGTTGAGCTTTCGCTCGACGCGGATCGTCAGCGCCTCCTTGGTGAACTCGTCAATGATATTGAGCATGCGGAAGATCCTGCCGTCGTGGGTTCGGTCCTGCACGAAGTCGTAGGACCAGACGTGGTTGGGCCGCTCCGGCCGGAGCCGGACGCAGGAGCCGTCATTGAGCCAGAGACGGCCCTTCTTTGCTTGTTTCTGCGGGACTTTCAGCCCTTCGCGCTTCCAGATCCGCTCGACCCGCTTGTGGTTCACCTGCCAGCCCGACTGGTTGAGCATGCCGGTGATCATGCGATACCCGTAGCGACCGTACTCGCGGGACAACTCGATGATGTCCTCGGTCAGGCGCCTCCGCTGGACGTTGAGCCAACGATAGTTCTGCTTCCGATCTCAGGGTTATTCGAGACGTTCAATATTTGAGAATTGGTGAACGCATAGGTCACTCAAGTGATACGAGGCGGCATTCTTCTTCGCGATTGTTCGTATCGCTCTCGTGCCAATAGACAGACGTGTTGGTCTCGGGCGAATAGTGAATCGTCAGCGTCGCGCCG
>DATLAW010000034.1:0-26754 GCA_035527255.1 Thermohalobaculum sp.
AATTCCCCATAGGGCTTCCTGAAACATCCGCGCACCGACCCCGCGATTTCGTGCCTTGGCGCTTCTCCGACGCCGGCAAACACCGCGCCACGCTCAACCACGGCAACACGGCGTCCGAGAAACCTGCACAAAGGACGACATAGCCCTCATATCCGGCTTGCTAAAATTGCGCGACAGGCGGGATGTCTTGCTTCGGATGGGAAGGCGACCTTCGAAAATACTCTAACCTTCCCGTTGCGAAAGAATTTTTTCGATCTCTGCAATGGTCTGTTGCCGATCTTCATGGGTCAGATGATCGAGATATAGCGCGATGCGCGCGCCGTCCTTTCCGACGTTGATGACCCTGCCCCGATCGGCTGTTGCGTCATGGTAACCGGTTATTCGGTAGTTCCTGATCGGCTTTGCGAAACCTTTTACGGTGGCTGGTGGTTGCTCTTCGCCTCGCATCCGATCCTTGACCAGCGAGAAAGTTTCATGCGCGATGAGTATCTCCCCCAATTCTGCATGGGCTTGCAACCGCGCGGCCAGGTTCACCGTGTTGCCGATGATCGTGTAGTCCATCCGGTCTTCGCTGCCGAAATTCCCGACGGTGCAGAAACCGGTGTTGATGCCGATGCGCAACTGGAACGGATTCTCAAGGCCTTGATCGAGCCATTCCATTTGCAGATCGCGCATCCGCCGTTGCATGGCAATCGCCATCTCGACACAGGCAGTCGCGTCCTCATTGACGCCGCGGGTTTCCGGGTCGCCGAAGAACAGCATGATGGCGTCGCCAATGTATTTGTCGATAGTCGCCCCGTATTGCAGCGCGATGGCCGACATTTCGGTCAGGTAGTTGTTGAGCAGCGCCGTCAGCTCCTCGGATTCCAGCGTGTCAGTGGTTTCGGTGAATCCGGCGATGTCAGAAAACATCACCGTCAGCTTGCGGCGCCGGCTGGCGATCTCGACCTGTTGCCTGCCGCTGAAGATCGACGAATAGACCTGCGGCGACAGGTATTTCGACAGCTGCGCCGACAGGGCTTCTAGCATCCGGTTCTTCTCGGTCACCAGCTCGTTGGCCTCCTCGGTCCGGCGCTTTTCCTCGCGAAGCGCGATCTCGGCCTGCTTCTGTTCGGTGATGTCGGCGTAGATCGCCACCGTGCCGCCGCCGGTGATCCGGTGCTCGGTGACCTCGATCCAGCCATCGCCGCGCCGTCGCATCACGAAGCTGCCCTGCGGATTGCGGTGCCGTTCTAGGCGTTGCGCCACCCATTCCTCGATCCGACCGGCGGCGTCCTCGACGATGCCCATGCCGGCCGCGCAGCGGATGACCTCCTCGAACAAGGTGCCGGGCGTAACCGCGTCCTCCATGCTGGGGTAGATCAGTTCGTGATAGCGCCGGTTCGACAGCACCAGCCGATCGTCATGATCGTACAGCGAGAACCCCTCGGAGATGCTCTCGATGGCGTCAACTAACCGTTGGCGGGCCTCGGCGATTTCGCGCAAGTTGTTCTCCTCGACTTCGACCGCGGTGTCACGGAACCCCGTCAAGGCCTGCGCCATCTCGCCGATCTCATCGTCGCTCCGCGCCACTGGCAAGGCGGCCCGCAAGTTGCCTCCGGCGATGGCCAGCATGCTTCTGCTGAGCGCCGTCAGCCGGGCGACAAAAAAACGGTCGACATAGAGCCAAGCGAAGGCCAGAAGCAGGATCACGGCGAGGCCGCCAATGGCGATCCCGGCGATGACCGGGCGGTTGTGGATCGCGCGTTCCCGATCCACGGCAGCCTGAAGCTGTTTGCGCAATTCGACCGCCAGGGTGTTCAGGGCTTCAGACAAGCTGCCCAGCGCCTTGTCGATAAAGATCGCCCGCTCGATCAGGGTATCCATATCAACCTGACCGCTGGAAATTGCGTTCTCGGCCAGGGTGTATTGCCGGGCGGCGTCGTCAAAGGCCTGCTTCACAGCGTCGAGAACGGCAGGTTCGACCGCTCTGATTGCGTCCGATGCGGCGATGGCATCGACCTGCTTAATCAGGTCCGTCCAGCCGTGACGCAGTGGGGGGGCACCGATTTCGGTTCCGGATTGTGTTTGCACATAGCGGGATGGGAGCTGCTTGACCTCGCTTCGCAGGGTGGCGACCAGTTCGGCGGCAACAAAATCGGACTCGATTGCGGTATGGGCTGCTGAGATGAAATTGACCGCCGACTGCAGCTCGCGAATGAAGATGTTCACCACAAAGATCTGGGTGACCAGCAGGCCCACCGGAACGGCCATGGCTAAAATGAGTTTGTTCCGGATGCGCATGACTTCAGTGCCTGTGTAACGCCACCTTTTCGGGGCCGGAGGACTGCCATGACCCATCTGACCCGGCGCGGGCGCAGCGACAGGGTCCGCGCCCACATGCCTTGTACCCTAAATTTTCCCCGCCTGACGCCATTTTTCAAAAATCGGCCGGATGGCCATTTCTGCCTGATCCAGTGCGTCTTCCGGCGTCGCTGCGCCAGTTACTGCGCGGGCGAACATGGTCGATACGATACCCTGATTGAATACGTCGTCGATCGCCGCGTTGGCGTATCCGGGGCTGCCGAAATTGGTCATCGTAGCAGGAACATCGGCCAGCAGGCTATATCTGCCCGGCGGATGTGTCGGGGCGCTGACAAGTTGGGCAAAATGCGGCGTGGAACCAAGATAGCTGGGCATGTTCTGGAAACCGCTAGCGATGAAGCTTTCCTGGAAACGGCCAATGTAATCGACCAGGAACTTCTTCGCGCCCTCGATATTCCGGGCAAAACGCCAGATCACATAGGTGTTGACCGCGAAGGCCGGCCCGGCGCGGCCCGCAGGCCCTTCCGGCAGCTGCGTCAGGGCAAGTTTCGGCTCGACCGGCAGCGCCTTGTTCTCGGCGGCGCGGATGATCGACATGGTGTCCAGCGTCAGGCAACCACTTCCCGCGAGCATGTAACGGTTGTTCGAGGACGGCCCCCAGGCGAGCACATCCGGCGTCATCGCCTCTTCGAACATCGCCTTGCAGAACCTGATCGCCTCCAGTGCCTCCGCCGATTTAAGCGTCACGTTACCGTCCGCATCCTGTACCGAGGCGCCGAAGGCTGACATCAGAGCCCGAAGACTGTGCTCGCTGTTGTGCTCCGGGCCGATGCTGATGCCGACCGGCGCTCCATGCAGAAGCTTGATTGCACGGCCGCCCTTGCGGATGTTGTCCCAAGTTGCCGGTGTCTGACCAATGGCATCCCACAGATCCTTCCGGTAGGTCAGAACGGTTGGCGCGTAGCTCTCGCCAAAGCCGTGGTAATTTCCGGTCTTGGGGTTCAGGCAGCTCTTGATGACAAAGTCGGCGGCCTTGCCATAGCGGCTCTCGCACTCCTCGAAGATCTCACGATGATTGATCACATCGTCTTCAAGCCCGGCGCGCGAGGCCAAAAATAGGACGAGGTCGTGGCCCTCCTGCGCCTGCGCTTGCGCCGCCGCCAATCCGTTGATTTCACCAAGGCCGACATTGTCGACGATGACTTCGGTGTCGTTCGAAGCACCCCACTCCCGGACAAAGGTCTCATTGAACCAAGTCTCGAAACCGGGGACAAAATTCTTCCAGCGCATGATTCTGAGGGTCTTGCGCTGAGCCCTTGACCTACTCGGAATGATCGCCGGGGCCAAACTGGACAGAATAGAAGCCGCATACACCGCCTTGAGGAAGCGCCGGCGCGAGGTCATATTTCTCGTAGCATCGGCCAACGCACCTGCCCCCCGGAGCTCGTAGAATATACGCAACGTCTAGATCACCCGGCACAGCGTAGGAAAGCCGCCGGGAAGAAAGATTTCTAATGCCGCACTATGCGCCGGAGGCGATCATTTTCAAAGCTTCAATTGGCGTCCACATTATGTCGCGAACGCCGCCAAAGTTCGCTCTCAGGGTTGCGGCATCGTCCCTAGAACTGCGTTTAACCAAATATGTCGGAGGCAACGTCAGCTTTCGAGTTTTCCTTTGAACTTGAGCGACCGGCAGCTAACTGCGTCGCGCTCGGATTCGCCGGGGCGGGGGTCATCGCCGAGGACGGCGGCAGGCCAGGGGTGTGGTTGAAGGCCAAATAAGATGCTTGGCCGATTTTCGATCGGCAAGCGCCGCCACTACGGACCCCCAGCGGACCCCCACAATAGAAGACCGGCAATAGTTTTTCTGCGCATTGTTAAGTCATTGATTTATCAGCTATATTAACCTAAAAAAATAACTTTTATGCCCGCGATACTCGGATCTCAATTCCGAGGCACTGGGGCTGAGTGCTGGTTGATGCAAGCCTAGTCTCGCTTGGCCGCGCAATCAGCCCTTGCCGCGCGTCAAGCGTTCAAGCTGCGCTTGCATCTCGCCAAGCTGGCGTTGCAACTGGTCGAGATCCGGGCTCAGATCATCCGTGGATGTGTCGCGCCGCGGTTTCTCTTTGGACTCCGCCGCCGGCGGCACCTTTGGTTCAGCAGGGCTCCCGGTCGCATTGCCGGCAGCCGCCGCGGTGGCTGCTGCCGCAGCCCCGAACGGTGAGAACATCCGCATCGCTTGCTCGAACCATTCCATGTTGCTGCGAGCCATGGTCTCGAAGTTCATGATCGTTGGATTGGCGCCGAAGGCATGGCGCATCTTGTCCTCGTTCTGGGCGAAGGTCTCCATGGATGCCTCCAGGTAGCTCGGTACCACCCCTTGCAGCGCATCGCCGTAGAGGCCGATGATCTGACGCAGGAAGTTGGTCGGCAACATGCTGTGCCCCTTGGCCTCCTCCTCGAAGATGATCTGGGCCAGCACCGAGCGCGTAATGTCTTCGCCGGTCTTGGCGTCGTAGACCGAAAAATCCTGCCCGGCACGGACCATCTTGGACAGGTCGTCCAACGTCACGTAGCTGCTCTTCGCTGTATTATAGAGCCGCCGATTGGCATATTTCTTGATGACGGTCTTCTCGGTTTTACTCCGAGACGCCCCATGTGGCTTCCCCTGGGCCTTATCGGTGCCACCCTTGTCACTTTCGCCAGCGGCCACGGCCACACCCCTTTATCCGGTCTGTCATTCGGCGCCCGCAACTTGGAAGCGCCCTAATATTTTGCATTGGCTGTGCCGCAGTGCAACCGGAATTTTGCAACTGCGAAGCCACTGCTTCGATCGGTTGTTACTTCGAGCCCACGGACAACACTGCCGACCACTCGCCAACATGGCAGTTGTTGCAGTGCAGCAATTGTCGCATTGCGGAGCCCCACGTAGCGTGCAAGAAATGGCCAAAGTTTTCCGGCCGACTCGCTTTGACCAAGGCCGCGATCTACGGGAGAAAGGAAACCTCATGACCAATGTCGTTATCGCCTCGGCCGCGCGCACTGCCGTTGGCAGCTTCAACGGAGCCTTCGCCAACACGCCCGCCCATGAGCTTGGCGCCGTCGCCATCAAGGCGGCGCTTGAGCGCGCTGGCGTCGATGCAGCTGATGTCTCGGAGACCATTCTCGGCCAGGTGCTGACCGCCGGCCAGGGCCAGAACCCGGCCCGCCAGGCGCATATCGCCGCCGGTCTGCCGACCGAATCATCGGCCTGGGGCATCAACCAGGTGTGCGGCTCGGGCCTGCGCGCTGTCGCCATCGGCGCCCAGCACATCCAGCTCGGCGATGCCGCGATCGTCATCGCCGGTGGCCAGGAGAGCATGTCGCTGAGCCCGCATGTCGCGCATCTGCGCGCCGGGCAGAAGATGGGCGACCTGAAGTTCATCGACTGCATGATCAAGGACGGGTTGTGGGATGCTTTCAACGGCTACCACATGGGCACCACGGCCGAGAACGTCGCCAAGCAGTGGCAGCTTGGCCGCGACGAGCAGGACGCCTTTGCCCTGGGCAGCCAGAACAAAGCCGAAGCGGCGCAGAAGGCCGGCCGCTTCGCCGACGAGATCGCGGCGTTCACGGTGAAGTCGCGCAAGGGCGACATCATCGTCGATCAGGACGAGTACATCCGCCACGGCGCGACGATGGAAAGCATGCAGAAACTGCGCCCGGCCTTCGACAAGGAGGGCACCGTCACCGCCGCCAACGCCAGCGGCATCAATGACGGCGCGGCAGTGACCCTGCTGATGACGACACAAGAGGCGACGCGCCGGGGCATCGAGCCGCTGGCCCGCATCGTCAGCTACGCCACTGCCGGCGTTGATCCCTCGATCATGGGCACCGGGCCGATCCCGGCCTCGCGCCTCGCATTGCAGAAGGCTGGCTGGAAGGTCGAGGATCTGGATCTGGTCGAGGCCAACGAGGCCTTTGCCGCCCAGGCCTGTGCGGTCAACAAGGACATGGGCTGGGATCCGGCGATCGTGAATGTGAACGGCGGCGCCATCGCCATCGGCCACCCGATCGGCGCCTCCGGTTGCCGCATCCTGAACACCCTGGTCCACGAGATGAAGCGCCGCGGCGCCAAGCGCGGCCTGGCCACGCTGTGCATCGGCGGCGGCATGGGCGTCGCCATGTGCGTCGAGCGCGATTGAGATTGGTAGGGTGCGCATTTTGCGCACCTTTCTTCGCAAATGACGGTGCGCAGAATGCGCACCCTACGGACGAATGGAGACAAACATATGGCACGAGTTGCACTAGTTACCGGTGGGTCGCGCGGCATCGGCGCGGCAATCTCCAAGGCGCTGAAGGCTGCCGGCTACACGGTCGCTGCCAACTACGCTGGCAATGACGAGGCGGCGGCCGCCTTCAAGGCCGAGACCGGCATCCCGGTCTACAAATGGTCGGTCGCCGATTACGATGCCTGCGTCGCCGGCATCGCCAAGGTCGAGGCCGATCTCGGGCCGGTCGAGGTGTTGGTCAACAACGCTGGCATAACCCGCGACGGTATGTTCCATCGGATGACCCGCGAGCAGTGGGACGCGGTGATCGGCACCAATCTGAACGGCTTGTTCAACATGACCCACCCGGTTTGGGCGGGCATGCGTGACCGCAAGTTCGGCCGAGTGATCAATATCTCGTCGATCAACGGCCAAAAGGGCCAGGCCGGCCAGGTCAACTACTCGGCGGCGAAAGCAGGCGATATCGGCTTCACCAGGGCGCTGGCCCAGGAGGGTGCGCGCGCCGGTGTCACTGTCAACGCCATCTGCCCGGGCTATATCGGCACCGAGATGGTCCTGGCCATTGACGAGAAGGTGCTGGCCGAGAAAATCATCCCACAGATCCCGGTCGGCCGCCTCGGCGAGCCCGAGGAGATCGCCCGCTGCGTTGTCTTCCTTGCCGCTGACGATGCCGGTTTCCTGACCGGCTCGACGATTTCGCCGAACGGCGGCCAGTTCTTCAGCTGACAAGCGACGCTTGGATGTTCGCCATGGCCGGCCCTCCGGGGCCGGACTTTTAGGTTCACATTTGATTCAAACGGTCTGGTTTGGCGGGGCCATTCTTCGGCAATAATGTCCGCGACGCAGCGGAGAATAGCGGAAAATGCAGCCGCCGTCCCTACACCGCCTCGGCCAGCTTCCTTAGCTCGAACTTCTGCACCTTGCCGGTCGAGGTTTTCGGCAATTCGCCGAACACCACGTTGCGCGGGCATTTGAACCGCGCCAGCCGGTCACGGCAAAACTCGATCAACTCGGCCTCGGTCGCCTCGCGGCCGCGTTTCAATTCGACAAAGGCGCAGGGCGTTTCGCCCCATTTGCCGTCGGGTTTTGCGACCACGGCGACCATCGCCACGGCGGGGTGCTTGTACAGGACGTCTTCAACCTCGATCGACGAGATGTTCTCGCCGCCCGAGATGATGATGTCCTTCGAGCGGTCGCGGATCTGGATGTAGCCATCGGAGTGCTTTACCGCGAGATCGCCGGAATGGAACCAGCCGCCGGCAAAGGCTTCCTCGGTGGCCTTGGGGTTTTTCAGATAGCCCTTCATCACCACATTGCCCTGGAACATTATCTCGCCGACGGTCACACCGTCAGCCGGCACTGGCTGCATGGTCTCCGGGTCCATCACGTCGAGCCCTTCCAGCGCCGAATACCGCACGCCCTGGCGCGCCTTCTTGGCGGCCTGTTCGGCGGGTGGCAGGGCGTCCCATTCGGATTTCCATTCGTTGATGACGGCGGGGCCATAGACTTCGGTCAGGCCGTAGAGGTGGATCACGTCGAAGCCCGCCTCGGCCATTGCCGCCAATGTCGCCTCGGGTGGCGGTGCGGCGGCGGTCAGGAAAGTGACCTTATGGCTGAAGTCGCGGCGCTCGTCGTCGGCGGCGTTCAGCAGCACCGACATCACGATTGGCGCGCCGCACATCAAGTTGACGCCGTGCTCGGCAATCGCCTGGTAGATCGGTCCGGCCCGTACCTGGCGCAGGCACACATGGGTGCCCCCGGCGACCGAGACCGACCACGGGAAGCACCAGCCGTTGCAGTGGAACATCGGCAGCGTCCACAGATAGACCATCGGCTCGCTCAGGCGCGCATGGATCACGTTGCCGGTGGCCAACAGCGCGGCGCCCCGGTGGTGGTAAACCACGCCCTTGGGGTTGCCGGTGGTGCCGGAGGTGTAGTTCAGGCTGATGGCATCCCATTCGTCGATGGGCAACTCCCAGGCAAAATTAGGGTCGCCGTTGGCGATGAACGCCTCATAGTCCTGGCCGATCCCAAGGCGCTCGGCCTCGGCGGTCGGGTCGGTGTACTCGATCACTACTGGCTGAGGTGCCTGCATCAGGTCCAGCGCTTCGCGGAGCAGCGGCGCCAGTTCACTGTCGACGATCACCAGCTTTGCCTCGCCATGGTCGAGGATGAAGCCAATCCCGGCTCCGTCCAGCCGGGTGTTCAGAGCGTTCAGCACAGCCCCGGCCATCGGCACCCCGTAATGCGCCTCGAGCATCGGCGGCGTGTTAAGCAACAGTGCCGCGACGGTTTGGCCCGGTGTTACCCCGGCAGCCCGCAGCGCCGAGGCCAGCCGCCGGGCGCGGGTGTAGAATTTGGCATATGTGGTGCGCCCCGGCCCATGGATGATCCCGATCCGCTCCGGGAACACAGCCGCTGAACGCGCGAGAAAGCTGAGCGGCGTCAGCGGCTGGAAATTGGCGGGCCGCCGGTCAAGGCCCTCCCTGTAGGCGTCGGTCATGGCATACCCCGTAGGATGTCGTCTTGGCTGATGCGCTGTTCTGGTCTGCCGCGTGGGTTTGGCTTTGTCAAATCGGAGCGCGTAGGGTGGGAACTCCGATCCGCGCCACGGTTAATCGGCACCTAACGCAGGTGAGTTGCGTCATTCTGTGGGTTGCTAGTGCCGGCCCAGTCCCCACGAAATGCCGTTATCTCCCGAGAAATCTCTTGAGTGCCGCGAGTGTCTTCTCGCTGGTATGGTGCTCGATCCCCTCGGCATCGATCTTGGCGGTCTCGGCATCGTCACCCAGCTGCATCAGGAAGTCGCGCACCAGGCAGTGGCGCTCGCGGGTCAGGCGGTTCAGGGTGTTGTTGACGGTAGCATTGGTGACCCCCAACCGCTCGGCCAGATCGACGGCGCGGGCCTCGCCGGTGACGTCGATCAGGTCGGCGATCAATTCGACATAATCCTCGGCCACTTCGCGCTGATGCGCCTGGCGCACCCGCTCGAAACTACGGGCTTGGCGTTTGGCTTCACGCAGATGGGGCGGGGCGGTCTCGTCGCGGTCAATCATAGGGGGCTCCTCTACGCCTTTTTATAGCGGTAGCGTAAAAATTAGCCGAGGCTAATTTTTGTAGCCTGTTGACGATATTTGAGCCAGAGCCTATTTGAGTCGGAGATGCCCTTGCTGAAGGAATCAGGAATGGTCGTGACACAAAGTCTGAAGGCGACCTTCATGGCAGTCGCCCTGGCCATCGCCCTGCCCAGTTTGGCAACAGCCGAGCCGAAGGCGGTGGCGACGGTCGGCATGCTGGCCGATGTGGCCGAGAACGTCGCCGGTGACTGCATTGCGGTCGAGACGATGATGGGACCGGGCACCGACCCGCATCTCTACAAGGCAAGCGCTGGCGATGTTCGGCTGCTTTTTAGCGCCGATGCGATCCTGTATGCGGGGAACAACCTCGAGGGCCAACTCGGCGAAGTTCTTGGCAAACTGGCCGAGCGGCGCCCGACCAAGGCGGTGGCCGAGGTAGCAGTGCCGCAGGACAGGCTGTTGGCCTTCGCTGGCGCACATTACCCGGACCCGCATGTCTGGATGGACGTATCGCAGTGGGCATCGACCGCGCCGGTCATCGCCGAACTGTTCGGCGCGATGGTGCCGGAGTGTGCCGAGGCGATGCAGGCGCGGGCAGTGGCCTATGCGGCCGAGCTGGCGGCGCTGCACGATTGGGTCCGCGCCAGCGTCGCCACCATCCCCGCCGAGCAGCGTATCCTCGTCACCGCGCATGATGCCTTCGCCTATTATGGCCGGGCCTATGGCATCGATGTTGCGGGCATCCAGGGCATCTCGACCGAGAGCGAGGCCGGCATCGCCGATATCCGCCAGACCGTCGATACGGTGGTCGCGCGCAACGTTCCCGCCGTTTTCATCGAGAGCACGATCAACCCGCGCACGATCCAGGCGGTGATCGCCGCCGCCGCCGGGCGCGGTCATGCCGTGGCGCTGGGGTCGCAGTTGTATTCCGACGCGATGGGCGAGGCCGGGACGGCAGCGGGCACCTATATCGGCATGATCCACGCCAACACCCTGGCCATCGTATCGGCGCTGGGCGGCACCCCGGTGGCGCTGCCGGACGGGCTGGCGGCCTGGGCGGCGAAATGGAACCTGCAATGAACATCAATGCACCCACTGGCCCCGAGGGGCCGCTGCACGAGCCGGGTCTGGCCCTGCATGTCGAGGATTTGACGGTCAGCTATCACGGCCGCCCGGTGCTGTGGGATATCGATGTCGATGTGCCGCCCGGCGTGATGGCGGCAATCGTCGGACCGAACGGGGCGGGCAAAAGCACTTTCATCAAATCGGTGTTGGAACTGGTGCCGGCCACCGCTGGACATGTACGGCTGTTCGGCGCGCCCTATTCGGCCCAGCGCCGCCGCATTGCCTATGTGCCACAGCGCAGCAGCGTCGATTGGGACTTCCCGACCACGGCGCTGGATGTGGTGATGATGGGCCGCTATGGCCATCTGGGCTGGTTCCGTCGGCCCGGCGCCGAGGAACGCCGCCGTGCGATTGCCGCGCTAGCCGAAGTCGGCATCGCCGATCTGGCCGAGCGCCAGATCAGCCAGCTGTCGGGTGGCCAGCAGCAGCGGGTTTTCCTCGCCCGCGCGCTGGTGCAGGAGGCCGAGGTCTATTTTCTCGACGAGCCGATGGCCGGGGTCGATGCCACCACCGAACGCGCCATCGTCAAACTGCTGAAGGGCCTGCGTGACCGCGGCAAGACGGTGATCGTGGTGCATCACGACCTGCAGACGGTGCGGGAATATTTCGACTGGATCGTGATCCTGAACGTCCGCGTCATCGCCCAGGGTCCGGTCGCCGAGGCCTATACGAGCGAGAACCTGCGCCGGGCCTATGGCGGCCAGATCTCGCTGCTGCGGGGGCTGGACGACGCCGCGCAGGCGGCCAGGAACGAAGAGATCTCCGCGCCGTGACCATAGCCGAGTTCCTGTCCGACTACACCTTGCAGAACGTGGCCCTGGGGGCTGCAATCCTTGGTGTAGTCAGCGGGGTTCTGGGCAGTTTCGCCGTGCTGCGCCAGCAAAGCCTGGTCGGCGATGCGCTGAGCCATGCCGCACTGCCGGGCGTCTGCCTGGGTTTCATGGTCGCCGGAACCCGCGATCTGGGTGCGATCATGGCCGGGGCACTGCTGACCGGCGGGCTGGCGGCACTGACCATTCTGGCGCTGACCCGGCTGAGCCGGTTGAAGACCGACGCGGCCATCGGCATATCGCTGAGCGTGTTCTTCGCCCTCGGCGTGGTGCTGCTCACGGTGATCCAGGGCAGTGGCGGGGCCAGTCAGGCCGGGCTCGAGACGTTCCTGTTCGGTCAGGCGGCGGCGATCCTGCGCTCGGATCTATGGGTCATGGGCGGCATCATGGTGGCGGCGCTCGCCGTGGTTCTGGCGCTGTGGAAGGAGTTCAAGCTGATCACCTTCGATCCCACCTTCGCCCGCACCCTGGGGCTGCCAGTGACGGTGCTGGAGGTGGCGCTGACGGTGATGGTGGCCCTGGCGGTGGTGGTCGGGCTGCAAATGGTCGGCGTCGTGCTGATGGCGGCGATGGTGATCGCCCCCGCCGTTGCCGCCCGCCAATGGACCCGGCGGCTGGAGCATATGGTTGTTCTGTCGGCGTTGATCGGCATGGTCTCGGGCGTGACGGGTGCGGTGATCAGCGCCCTCAGGCGGGGGCTGCCAACCGGGCCGCTGATCGTGCTGGCGGCCTCGGCCATCGTGCTGGTCTCGATCCTGTTCGCGCCCGGGCGCGGTGTGGTGTGGGACGCGCTGGCGCGGGCGCGGGAACGGCGCAGCCTGCGTGGGCGCCAGGTGCTGACGACCCTGCTGCAATTGGCCCGCGAGCATGGCGATCCGGAATATCCGGCCGAGCAGGGGATGCTGGACGCCTATCACCGTCTGGGAACGCGCGCGGTGCTGGACCGGCTGGCGGCGCGCGGCCTGGTGACCGCTGCTGCCCATATGCCGGGCGAGGGCGGGCATTGGATCCTGACCCCGACCGGACAGGCGGAGGCTCAACGTCTGTCGGCCGAAATCGATGGAGCGCGGGGCTGATGTTGCAGGACGCCTTCGACAACCCCGGCCTGATGATCGTCGCCACCGGCATGGCGGTTGGCGCTGCGGCGGCGCTGATCGGGCCGTTTCTGGTGCTGCGCCGCAACTCGATGCTGTCCGACGCGATCAGCCATTCAATCGTATTCGGCATTGTCACCGTGTGGCTATTGACCGGCTTTGCCAGTGGCCCGGTGCAGATCGCTGGCGCCGCGCTGACCGGCGTGCTGACAGTGTTTTTGACCGAGGCGCTGGCCCGTTCCGGCCGGGTCAAGGATGACGCGGCCATCGGGCTGGTGTTTCCGGCGCTGTTCTCGGCTGGCGTGCTGTTGCTGAACCTTTATGCCCGTGACGTGCATATCGACGCCCATGCGGTGCTGCTGGGCGAGATCGGGTTTGTCTGGCTGAACACGCTGGAGGTGGCAGGCTACCACGTGCCGCAGTCGCTGGTCTGGATGGGGACGATGCTGGCGGTGAACGCCGGTTTCGTCGCGTTGTTCTGGAAGGAGCTGAAGCTGGCGACCTTCGATCCGGTGTTGGCCCATGCGTTCGGGTTACGGCCAAGGGCGCTGTTCTACGGATTGCTGTTCCTGACCAGTTGCACGGCGGTGGCGGCGTTCGATTCCGTTGGTGCGATCCTGTTTATCGCTTTCGTCATCGTGCCGCCCTCGACGGCGTATCTGCTGACCGACCGGCCGCTGACCATGGTTTTGCTGGGGGTGGCGATGTCGGCGATCTCCAGTGTGGCGGGTTACTGGCTGGCGGTGCTGTGGGATGTCTCGATCGGCGGCATGATGGCGCTGATGACCGGGTGCTTCCTGGCGGCGGCGTTCCTGTTCGGGCCGCGTTATGGGGTTATCGCCGGGCTGCGGCGCCGGGCCCGCCAGGCGCTGGAAAACGAGGCGCGAGCCTTGGTGGTTCATCTGATGACCCACGAGAAGGGCGCTGAGCGCCACGAGGAGAATGTGGCTGAGGCGCTACGCACCCATCTCGGCTGGACCCGCGCCCGCTCGAAGGCGGTCCTCAGCCGCAGCCTGGGTCTGGGGCTGGTGCTGCGGAAAGGCAACGCGCTGAGCCTGACCGACCAGGGCCGGGTCGAGGCGGAGGCGTTGCTGGAGCCGTGGCGGCGGGGCGGCTGAGCCGAAGTCTGGTTAGCTGGCGGGGTCGCCCCCTCCCTAACCCTCCCCCCAGCGGGGGGAGGGGACAGGTTGCGCGAGGGTGGAGGGGGGTGTTCAGGCGAACCGCGGCCGTTGGCCAATCCCCAGCCTGGCCGCCTTCGCCAGCATCGCATGACCCAGCGCAATATCTGATATCGACAACCTGCGGTGCCACAGGAGAATGGTCTCCGCCTCACTCTCGCGGCCCGGCTTCAGCCCGGCGACGATCTGGCCCAGCTCGGCGTGGAGGGTGGCCTCGGACAGCTTGCCCGCCTCGACATGGGCGCGGAGCGATCCGAACTTGCCGCCCTTGCACTGGCCCCAGTCATCGACCACCAGCTTTGACATGATGTCTGTCAGCGTGATCTCGATGGCGCTCATAGTGCCGTAGGGCACGACCAGCGCGCCGGGCTTGATCCATTCAGTCATCAACATCGGCTGCGGCGCCGACAGGCGCGACGCCTCGACCACGATGTCGGCGCCGCGGATGCAGCTTTCCCAATCCTGGGTGACGGTGATCTTCTTGCCCAGATCGCGGGCAAGCCGCTCGCCAAAGGCATCGCGGCTATCCGGGCGGCGCGAGTGGACCCGAATCTCGTCGAAATCGAACAGGTGATCCAGCAACCGCACATTCCAATAGGCGGTGCCACGGGCGCCGATATGACCAAGGATCTTCGCACCCTTCGGCGCGAGGTATTTGGCGCCCACCGCCGTAACCGCACCGGTCCGCATATCGGTAATGCCGATTGCATCCAGGATTGCCTTCGGCGCGCCGTTGCGCGGGTCGAACAAGGTCAGCACACCGTATTCCGAGGGCAGACCCTTCAGGTAGTTGTCGACGAAATCACCCACCACCTTGACCCCGGCGGAGTCGATTTCGCCGCCGATCCAACCGCGCAGCACGTTGAAATGGCCGTCGGCCCCGGCGCGGGGCTCGATATGCATGCGCGGCTCGACCACCGTTTCGCCGCGCCCCTGCATGGCCAGACTGTCCTCGATGGCGCCGAGGATCTCTGCGTCGGTCAACGCCAGCGCCTCGATGTCGAAGCGGTTTAGGTAGGTGATGTAGACCGGATGGGGACTGGGGTGTTGGGTCATTGGAATGTGCCATCATTCATGGGGTACTCAACGCAACCGGACCATATTTTCCTGCGTGATGATAGCCGCCAATGCTGTGTCCTCCGTCGAATCCGAAAGCGTCGCCCGATGGAGCGTCTTCAGATCGGTCAGGCCACGAGGATATGGCTGTGGTGGAACAGCGGTAGATAGCGGCAGGCGTCGTGGTCCAACCGATGGGTCGCACGGTCGAAGACGTAGATGTTCTCAAATGACCCGGTGACGATGTAGCGCCGGCCGTCGGGATGCAACGCCACACCGCAGGGATAGCGCAGGCCAATACTGTCGGTACGCAGTACATGGGTGATAGCCCCACTCGCCGCGTCGGCCACCATCACGCTGTGGCTACCGGGGAAGGTCGCGATGATCTGGTCGTGGGCCGGATCGTGTACAATCGAGAGGCCATGGCGCATGAAGGCGGCCGCTTCGCCTTGGGCCAGCGGCATGGGCCTGCCGTCGCGGCGCGCGACGCGCAGCAATGGGGACGGTAGGTAGACCTCACCCCGTTGCGACAGGCGATCGCGGGCGACTGGCGTTTTCTGTTTCCAGGTGGCCTCGGTCCCGGGCGGGCCCATGGCGACCTGGACCACGAAAAGATTGTCGTCACCGGCAGCGGTGAGATGGCGGGTCTCGGCGCCCTGCGGTGGCACTACGATTTTCTCGAGTAGCTTGCCGCTCGCCACTTCGATCACCGTGACCGAGGGCTCGACAATCTCCGGCACCACTGATGATCGATCCCGATTGCGCGTACGGCCGTAGTTGGCGACGGCCACTAGCCGGCCGCCTTCAAGGAGCTGCAGGTCATGCGGGTGAAGGCCGTGGCAACTATGGCTCTCGACCACCTTCAAAGTCTCGGGGTCGCGCAGCGTCAGGCGCCCGTAGTGGTTCTCCAGCCGGTTGCTGACGGTACGGTATGGCGCCCGCTCGGTCACCAGCAACAGGCCGCTTTCCGGCAGGAATTTGCAGTGTCCGCCGCCGGTGAAAGGATCGCCACCGTCGGTGCCTGGAGCGAAGGGTTCGGAGACCGCAACCAGGTCGAGGCTTCGCGCATTGAAGGTGATCATCCGGTGGTCGCGGATTGAGCTGAAGACACCGAGATCACGCGATGGCGTCAGGGCAATCGAATGACCCTGCACCGGAAACGCCGCACGGATTGTCTCTCCGCTTTCCAGATCGACGCGGCTCAGCAGCGTCACTGGGCCTTTGTAGCCGCGCGGCACGGCGCGACCGGAATGGCGGTCCCCGGCGATCAGTCGGCCAGCACTCAACGCCGTGCCGCTGTCATAACCCGGGACGTACAGGATCGCATCTCGCGCCTGATCGGCGCGCGCCGTCGCCACATTGGCCGCGGCAAATCCGGCGCCTGCGATGCCAGCACCCAGTCCGGTCAGGAATTGACGCCGCCACATGGTTCAGTCCCCGCCGCCGCTGCCACCGCTATCTTCTTTTTCAGCTTTCTCCACGGGCTTGGGATTCGTCGGCCGCGCCGTAATGACCGGGGGAGCAGGATGATTATCCTTTTCGCGCACGTAGATCGCCCCGCACTCACCTGCGGGACAGGGGACCCACGCACCGTCGGGCATCAAGATTTCCGCTGCCTCGCCCTCTTGGACAAGTATGGGGCCAAACGGCCCCATTACAATTTCGGTGCCAGTGTGTCGAATTTCTGTGGCAAAACCGTCGGTCATGGTCACCGGCGAATAGGTCCATCCGGGCGCACAACCCGACAGCGTCAGGCCGACTAAGGCCACCGCGAGAAGCTTGGTCTTCATCATCGGTCTTTCCTTTGCACTCGCCCCCGTTTGAGATGGCTGACCGAGGGTTGCCCCCGACTCCTCATGCAAATTGGTCGCAGCCGTTGACAAAAGTGTCACATTGCGCGCGCGAGGTCACCGCAGGAAAAACAGGGTGAACCGATATCTCCCGGATAACGTCCAGGCCCGCGAAAATCAGACTACCACATCATCGTTGAGGGTCCAATTGTTTTGGTCCGGGCATCCGATGATCTGGCTTTCGGATTTCCTATGTCTGGATGGCCGACCGGATGTTGAAATACCTGAACGGCGCCAGTTTGCCAGGCTCGGCCACGCGGCGCATCCCATTCCAGCTTGCCGAAATGGCGACCCCACGACGGTCGTTCGCGCCCGCCCTGGCGCCCTCAACCCAAACCGCTATCGGCGACCGCGCGCTGGCGCTTGCGGCGTTCGCGCCAGACGATCATCAGGCCACCGGCGACGATCAGCAAAGCACCGGGGAACAGCTGATCGACCGGCGCTTCGCCGAAGAACAGCCAGCCCAGCACGAAGGCATAGAGGATGCCAAAATAGCTGAACGGCGCCAGATCGCTTGGTTCGGTCATGCGGAACGAGACGATCAGGCACAGGACGCCGATGCCGCCCAGCGCGCCCATGGCGATGATCCACATCAGATCGACAGCCGAGGCGATGGGCGAGTACCCGCCGGTCGAGAGACACAGCACAATCGCTCCGGCCATCGCGGCGACGTTTGAATAGAGGTTGATCAGCGGGCTCGGCACCTCGTCGTCCATCATCCGGGCGGTGACGCTGACCAGCGCATAGAAGAACGCCGCCCCCAGCGGCAGCAGGGCGTCTAGGCCGAAGTCATCCGACCCCGGTCCCATCACCATCACCACCCCGGCGAACCCGACCACGACCGCCAGCCAGCGCACGACGCCGACCCGGTTGCCCAACAGGGGCACCGAAAGCGCGGTGATGAACATCGCCATCGAGAAGCCGATGGTGGTGGCGGTGGCAAACTCCATGCGCGCCAGCGACAGGTAGAACATGAATTGAGCCATGGTGACGAAACTGCCGCGCAGCAGCCCGAGCGGCCATTGCCGGATGATGATCCGCCGGCCGCGCGCGTGCCAATCTGCCGCCATCCACAGGAAGATCAGGCTGGGCACCATGCCGAAAAGGTTGCGATAGGTCGACAGTTCGGGGGCGCTGTAGTGACCGGACAGGTGCTTGATGATCAGCCCCATGACGTCGAGCAGGAAAATTCCGGTCAGGTTGATCAGGATCGCCCGGCCGAGCCCGCCAGCGACCGGCGCGCCGATGCCGGCTGTGAGGGTCAATGGCCCGCCCAGGGCGGAAAACAAACGTGCGGCCGACAGCTCATCATTGCCCCCCCGGGATCAACAATCCCAATGTCTGCGCCAAATGATACGCTATGGAAAGCCCAACGACGGGCATTCGGGATTAACGACCTCAGAACCGTTCGACCCAGGGGCGGAGTTCGATCTCCCATGACCAGCTTGATCGGTCCTGTTCCAAAAAATGCCAGTAGCTGAGGGCGATCGCATCCGGGTCGAGCATTGAATCCGGGCTGTCCGGCGGGTCTTGGCGGGTGCCGCTGCGGATGCCGCCATCGATGACGAAATGGCCGATGTGGATGCCTTTGGGGTGCAGCTCACGCGCCATCGACTGAGCCAATCCGCGCAGCGCGAATTTACCCATGGCGAAAGGCGCCGACTGGGCGTAGCCCTTCACCCCGGCTGAGGCGCCGGTGAACAGAACCGCGCCGTGGCCTGCCGGCTGCATCCGTTTGACCGCTTCCTGAGCCGCAAAAAACGCCCCGACCGCCGTTACTTGCACGGCGTGGGCCACTGCCTGAGGGTCGAGGTCGATCAGCGGCCCGCGCACCCGGGCGGAGGGGTTGTAGACCACCACATCCGGGGCGCCGTGGGCGTCGAGCGCGGCGAACAGCGCCGCAACCTGCCCGTGGTTGGCACTGTCGCAGGCGTAGATACTGGCCCCGGTTTCAGCGCCCAGCGCCGCCAGTTTGCCGGTATCGCGCGCCGCCAGCGCCAGCTTCAGCCCCTTGGCGCCAAAAAGCCGCGCCAACGAGGCCGACAATCCTGCCCCGGCGCCGATAATCAGCGCTTTCGAATAATTCGGTTTCATGGCAACCTCTCAATATGTGGCCCGACCGCGTGTTGGCACAGGCTATCCCCGCCATGATGGAGCATACTATGGCCAAGACAACCCTGATCACCGGCGCCAATCGCGGCATTGGCCTGGCGCTGACGCAATTGGCCCTGGAGCGCGGCGATCGGGTGCTGGCGGCGGCCCGCCGCCCGGGGCAGGCTCCGGCGCTGGCCGATCTGGCGCGCAAGAACAAGAATCTCTCGGTGCTCAACATCGACGTTACCGACCCCGAGGAGATGGCCGCGGCGGCGGCGCTGGATGATGCTCCGATCGATCTGCTGATCTGCAATGCCGGCCAGTACCTGGCACGCGGCGGGCTGGATGACCCGGAATATACCTTTGACGCTTGGCATACGGTGATGATGACCAATGTCGCAGGCATATTCTTCACCGTCCGGGCCTTCATGCCACGGCTGTTGCAGGCGCCGGCGGCAAAAATTGCCATCGTCTCTTCGATGATGGCCTCGAACAAACGCGCGCCCGGTGGGTCCTATATCTATCGCGCCTCGAAGGCGGCGGCGACCAATTTGGCTCGCAACCTGGCAACAGACCTGAAACCACAGGGCATCGCTGTCGGCGCCTACCATCCGGGCTGGGTCCGCACCGACATGGGTGGCCCGAAAGCGGCAATCGAGGTCGAGGACAGCGCCAAGGGGCTGATGCAACGCTTCGACACCCTGTCGCTGGCGACGACCGGAGTTTTCGAGGACTATCGGGGCGAAGCTATCCCTTTCTGATTTAAGGGGTATTCAATTGCGGGCGGCCGCCACCGCCTGCGTCACCGAGTGCAACGTCTTGCCAATCAGCGCGAGTTCACGCGGGCCGGAGAAGCGGTGATCCGCCCCCTTCACCAACGTTAGTCTGGCATCCGGGCAATCGATATGGTCGAGCAGGCGCAACGCCACGGAAACTGGCACATCCGCGTCCGCCGTCCCCTGCAGCAGGCGCACCGGGAAGGGCAGTGCCAGGGGCGTGCGCAGCACCAGCTGATCGCGCCCATCCTCGATCAGGCGGCGGGTGATCACATAGGGCTCGTCCGAATAGTCCGAGGGCTGCTCGATTCGCCCGACCGCCATCAGGTCGCGCCGCTGGGCCGCGTCCATCCCGGCCCACAGGCCATCCTCGGTGAAATCCGGCGCGGCGGCGATGCCGACCAGTGCGGCGACACGTTCGGGAATCCGCCGAGCCAGAATTAGCGCAATCCACCCCCCCATGGACGAGCCGACGAGGATTTGCGGCCCCTGGGTCAGTTGCGAGATGGCGGCCAAAGCGTCGTCAGCCCAGTCGCCAATAGCGCCGTCGAGGAAGTTGCCGAAACTAGCCCCGTGACCACGATAGTCGAAGCGGAGATAGGCCCGGCCACGCGCCCGGGCCCAGTCCTCGAGCCACAGCGCCTTGGTCCCGGTCATGTCGGAGCGAAACCCGCCGAGAAAAACGACGCCGGGCGCGCTTGCGCCATCGCCGCGACCCGCTATTATGTGATAAGCGAGTTGTTCGTCATTGCTAATTTTGACGTAATCTGGAGCGTTCATGTTCGTTTCGTCCTCCATCACTGGCGAGGATTCGGGCGACCTTAGCGGGATCCGGCCTGGATCGGAAGAACAGCGCCCACTAACCGTACTGCAGATCGTCCCGCGAATGGATATGGGCGGGGTCGAATACGGCACGCTCGAGATCACCGAAGCCATTGTCCGCGAGGGCGGCCGGGCGATTGTCGCGACCGCCGGCGGGCAGCTTCTGCCGCGAATCTCCAAGGCCGGGGGGCAGGTGATCGCAATGAATGCCGACACCAAGAACCCGCTGAACCTGTGGCAGAATGCGCGCCTGTTGGCGCGGTTGATCCAGGATCTGCAGATTGACATCGTCCATGCCCGCTCGCGTGCGCCGGCCTGGAGCGCCTATTGGGCAACGCAGCGTACTGGTACGCATTTCATTACCACCTATCACGGCGCCTACAACGAGGATCTTCCGCTCAAACGGCGCTACAACGCGGTGATGGCCAAAGGCGAGCCGGTGATCGCGGTCTCGGATTTCATCCGCAAGCGGATCATCGAACGCCACGGCGTACCCGCTGACCAGATCGTCACCATCCGGCGTGGAGTCGATATCAGCGTTTTTTCCGAGGAGGCAGTCGGCAATGAGCGCGCCGTGAAGTTGGCGCAACAATGGGGCCTGCTCGACGACCCCCGCCCGGTGATCATGTTACCGGCTCGCCTGACCCGTTGGAAGGGCGCCGAGGATCTGATCGATGCTGCCGCCAGCCTGCGCGCCATGCGCGGCGACGATTTCCTGGTGCTGCTCGTTGGCGAGAGCCAGGGCAACGGCTTCGAGCAGGTGCTGCGCAAGCGCATCGAAAAGCTCGGGGTCGGCGACGTCGTTCATCTGGTTGGCGGTTGCAGCGATATGGCGGCCGCCTACAAGCTGGCCTCGGTGTTGGTTTCGGCCTCGATCGAGCCCGAGGCATTCGGCCGCACCGTGATCGAAGCCCAGTCGATGGGCCGTCCGGTGATCGCGACCGACCATGGCGGCGCCCGCGAGACCGTGATGCATGGCAAGTCGGGCTGGCTGTACCCGCCTGGTGACATCGCCCGGCTGACAATCGAGCTGAACAAGGCACTGAACCTCGACCCGTCGCAGCGCGCCCATATGGGCATGGATGCCCGCGCCCGTATTCACGCAAGCTACACCGTCGCCGCCATGCAGCGGGCGACGCTTGATGTGTATGAGCAAGTTGCCGGACGGACTTTCGCCAAAGTGGTCTGATTTGCCCTGTCGGCGCCATTCGCCCAGACCGCTTGACACATACCCCACCTGTCGGGATGTTGCGCGCAGCCTTTTACCCCAACCGGGAATCTGACCAATGAGCGAGCAAGTAACCATCACCCTGCCGGACGGCGCCACCCGCAGTTATCCACGCGGCGTGACCGGCGCTGATGTTGCGACGGATATCGCGGTTTCGCTTGGGAAATCGGCGCTGGCTTGCTGGATCGACGGAGTTCTGAGCGACCTGTCGCGACCGATTGAGCAGGATGCAAATCTGACGATTGTGACGGCCAAGGACGAAGCGGCGGCGCTGGATCTGATCCGGCACGACTGCGCCCATATCATGGCCCGCGCCGTGCAGGAATTGTTCCAGGGCACCAAGGTCACCATCGGCCCGGTGATCGAGAACGGCTGGTACTACGATTTCGACCGCGACGAGCCGTTCACCGAGGACGATTTTGCCGCCATCGAAAAGCGTATGCGCGAGATCATCGCGGCGCGCGATCCGGTGCGTACCGAGGTCTGGTCGCGCGAGGATGCGCTGAACTTCTATGGCAATACCAACGAGCTCTACAAGGTTGAGCTGATCGAGGCGATCCCCGGTGACGAGCCGTTGCGGATGTACTGGCACGGCTATTGGCAGGACCTGTGCCGTGGGCCGCATTTGCAGCATACCGGCCAAGTGCCGGCGGATACCTTCAAGCTGATGTCGGTTGCCGGCGCCTATTGGCGTGGTGACAGCCGGAACAAGATGCTGCAGCGGATCTATGGTGTCGCCTTCAAGAACCGCGACGATCTGAAGGCGCATCTGACCATGCTGGAGGAGGCCGCCAAACGCGACCACCGCAAGCTGGGCCGCGAGATGGAGCTGTTCCATTTGCAGGACGAGGCGCCGGGCATGATTTTCTGGCACCCGAACGGCTGGGCCATCTGGCGCGTGCTGGAGGACTATATGCGGCGCCGGCTGACCACCACCGGCTACAAGGAGATCAAGACCCCGCAGGTTGTCGACCGCAAGCTGTGGGAGTCATCCGGCCACTGGGACAAATACCGCGAGCACATGTTCATCACCGAGGTCGATGATGAACATGCCAACGAGAAGCGGGTCAACGCGCTGAAGCCGATGAACTGCCCATGCCATGTGCAGGTCTATAATCACGGTCTGAAAAGCTACCGCGACCTGCCGCTGCGGCTGGCCGAGTTTGGCGCCTGCCACCGCTATGAGCCGTCCGGATCCATGCATGGCCTGATGCGGGTGCGCGGTTTCACCCAGGACGACGCCCATATCTTCTGCACCGAGGATCAGATCGAGGCGGAGACGGCGGGGTTCATCGGGCTGCTGGCCTCGATCTACCAGGATCTGGGGTTCGAGCGCTTCGACATCAAATTGTCGACCCGGCCCGAGGTGCGGGTGGGTTCGGACGCGATCTGGGACAAGTCCGAGGCGGCGCTGGAAGCGGCCGTGCGCAAGGTAACCGACGATTTCGTGGTCGACCCCGGCGAGGGCGCGTTCTACGGCCCGAAGCTGGATTTCAAGCTGACCGATGCGATCGGACGGGAATGGCAGTGTGGCACATTCCAGGTCGATTTCAACACGCCCAACCGGCTCGACGCTGAATATGTAATGCCGTCCGGGGAAAAGGCTGTGCCGGTGATGTTGCACCGGGCGATCCTTGGCTCGTTCGAGCGGTTCATGGGCATCCTGATCGAGAACTACGCCGGGCGGTTCCCGCTGTGGCTGGCGCCGCGTCAGGTGGTGGTGGCGACGATTGTCTCGGACGCCGATGGCTATGCCGAGGAGGTGGTGGGACAACTGCTGGCGGCGGGGCTGCGGGTTGAGGTGGACGCGCGCAACGAGAAGATCAACTACAAGGTCCGCGAGCACTCGAATGCCCATATCCCGGCGATCCTGGCGGTTGGACGCCAAGAGGTCGAGGCTGGCACTGTCGCGGTGCGTAGGTTGGGCCAGCAGGGGCAGCAGGTCGTGGGGTTGGACGAGGCCATTGCGGCGTTGGTGGCGGAGGCGACACCGCCGGATTTGCGGTAGGCGGTCGGCGACCTGCCGCAGGCTGTAGGATCGATCCTGAAATGCCGCGGCGGCTGCGTCGGATGCCGTCAGTCGTTGATTTCGATCTCGATATGTGGAAAGCGGCGACCCATTTCAGCCGCCCATTCCGCGATCGGCGGGGGGACGCATTCGGCGGGCAACACAACCCGCCGCCCCTCGGTGTCGCGGAGCGACAACGACACCGAGTCACCGTGCGTGACAATGATCCGGCTGATCTGTGCAACGGGGATGCGGTGCTCGCGGTCGCCAGGCGCGCCGTGCCACCACAGGATCTCGCCGGTTGTGCTGTCGAGCCTACCGCCCCAAACCATGCCCCGGACAATTGCAAGAAGCGCGCCGCAACCGAATAGCGCGCCAAGCAGGAATGCGACCCCCCGCAGCCACAACGGGCAGGGATACTCGCGGCAGTCGACTTCGGGGGTAATCGCGAATGGCGCCCACATGAAGAGAGCCCCGAACAAAAGCACGAGGTATATGGTCGGGGTCGTGCGCGCGCGGGATTGATGGGCGAGCGGATCAGGATCAGCGCTTGGCGGATGCAATAGATTGTTCATGTGGGACACCCCCTCTGGTCACTGATCGAAATGGAAGTTCACTCGCGTCCTTTTGCGCCACGGCTCGGCGCGGTTCATTGGTCTACATTCGCATACCGGTCACTTATAGTCCCGTGAGGACCTGAAGCTCCCGATGGCCGATCACCGCCTCCGGGCGCGGATCGGATAGCCCTACGTCGATCATCGACCGGGCCAGATCCGCAGATTCTATGCCCATTGCCGGGAACAGGCGGAACACCGGTTTCATCAACCTATCATAGAAAACCGGACGAGCGCGGGGTTGGGTCGGGTTGATATAGCCGGGGCGGAAGATGTATTTTCGGGGCAGGCGTGATGCCAGCAGGCGCGTCTCGGCCTGGCCTTTGACGTTCATCGTCCGGATCCAGCTTTTGCCGTCCTGGCGGGTGCCTTCGGTGGTGAACATGCAGAAGGCGGCGCCGGGGCTTGCTGTCTCCAACACGCTGATCAAGCTGTCGAGATAGCCAACGGTGATGGTCTGGTAAGCCGCCCGGCGGACCCGGTGGATATAGGCGGCGAGGCAATGGCAGCAGAGATCGGCATCGCGGATATGCGCCGCGACCGGGGCGAGGTTGAGGAAGTCCTCGACCACCAGTTCGGTCAGTTTCGGGTGCGTGACGCCGGTCTGGCGGCGCCCGAGTGAGACGACGCTAGCGATCCGGGGGTCGTGCAGCGCCGCGTGCAGCACGGCGCCACCGACCAGACCAGTCGCGCCGGTGACGACGAGCTTCATCGGCTGGCGCTACAATGCGGAAGTGGCGGCGTCAGGCCCCGCCGAGCAGGGCCAAAGCCAATACGATCTGGCACAGCCAGCCAATTGCAAACGAGAGTGTCCGCACGAAAGGAATGCCCGCCGTGTAGACCAAATAGTGCACCAGGCGGGCAAAGAAGAATACGACGCAGGCGGTGGCGGTTGTACCGCTCGACAGCCCAGCGACATGGATGCCGATGGCCAGCGGTGCAAAAATCACCAGGTTCTCGACCGCATTTGCATGGGCCCGCTTGGCGCGCTGGGCCCAGACAGCGCCTGGCGTGGTGCCGGCGTTGCCGTCACTCAGCGCCGCCATCACCCCGAACTCGCCGAGTAGCGACAGGATATAGGGCACCCACATCAAAGCCGTGATCAATGCAGTTGCAGCAACCCAGTACAGTTCGGATGACATGTCGGGTCTCCTCCCGGTTTGACTTTGTCTGGGCGGATGATAGCTGGCAGTGAGCGGAATGAAAGGGTAAACTCGATCCCGAGCGGGAGGGCAATAAGGAGAACGGGGATGATCCGTTTGGCCGCCTTGATCGTCTTTGCACTCGCTTTCGCCGGGCCGATGGCCGCGCGTGCAAGCAGCTGTTACGCGTTCGTCGAGGGCATCCCGGGAGTGCGCTATGCGGCACTGGGCGATATCGCCGCGCGTGCCCGCGACGTTACCATTACCTATGTCGGCCACTCGACCTTCCGGATCGAGACCGAGGATGGTGTGGTTATCGCCACCGACTATTTCGGTGCCAATGGGGCTGGCAAGCTGCCTGACCTGGTGACCATGAACAAGGCCCACGAGACCCACTTCACCGATACTCCCGACCCGGCGATACCCCATGTGATGCGCGGCTGGAACCCTGACGGCCCTGGCCCGGCCGAGCATTTGCTGACGCTGAGTGATGTGACCATCCGCAACGTCACTACCGATATCCGCGGCTGGGGCACGCCGGAAAGGGATGCGAATTCGATCTTCGTGTTCGAGGTGGCGGACCTGTGCATCGGCCATCTTGGCCATCTGCATCATGCGCTGAGCGAGGTGCATTACGCGCTGTTGGGCCGGCTTGATGTCGTGATAGCGCCGGTCGACGGCAGCTACACATTGGAGATTGGCGCAATGATCGAGGTGCTGAAGACGCTGAAGGCCCGGCTGGTTCTGCCGATGCACGCCTTCGGGCAATATTCGCTGACAAAATTCCTCGACGGCATGAAAGACGATTTCGAGATCGCCCTCCATGACAGCCGCACGATTACCATTTCGATCGATACCCTGCCGTCACGGCCAACGATGTTGGTGTTACCGACACGCTTTGCCCACGACGACGACTGAGATTTTACAAGCGGCCTTTTCCCTTGCCCCGTAACAAGTTATACTTCATGGAACGGATGCGCTGCTCAAACGGGAATCAGACCCGGTTTTAAGCGGAGCCTTCGTACTTTTGATGGCCATATGGCTGTTGCAACACAGGAGACTGACCCATAGCAAGACGCCCGCACAACGCACCACCGACCCGCGACACGGGTCCGCGCGTAAACCGGCAGATTCGCGTGCCGGAAATCAGACTAATCGATCAAGACGGTGAAAATGCGGGGGTCGTCTCTCCGGCGACCGCGATTGAGATGGCCGAGGAGGTCGGGCTCGACCTGGTCGAGATCTCGCCTGGCGCCAATCCTCCCGTCTGCAAGATCATGGACTT
>DATLAW010000035.1:0-4911 GCA_035527255.1 Thermohalobaculum sp.
CTCGCGCACCAGATGCAGCAACATCACTGCCACCATCAGGTCCGAGGCATAACGGTGAAAACTGCGCGCCACGCCAGCGTGGAACCAGTGGTCGTTCGACAGCCACTCGACCGAGGCATAGGCGTTGACCACACCGGTGTCGAAGAAGATGAACAGGTAGATGCCGGTCGCGGCGACGATCCAGAACAGGAACCAGCCCAGCGCGCCAAGCTGGCCGAGCGGGTTCCACTCCGGCCCGAAGATCGCATCGACACCACGCTCGGCACGATCGAACCCGCGCCGCAGGCTGCGTCTGAGAGCGCCTGCCACCGAACTACCCGTGTTCTTGCTTGTCGCGAACCGCGAGCAGCCGACGGTTGCCGCGCCACAGCCGGAAGATCACCGTCCCTGACAGGATCAGCGACAAGCCGCCGATGACGATGCCATAGCCGATGGCGTAGTCGAACTCGTAGGCGCCAGAACTGGGATTATAGACGGTGCAAAGGAACTTGATCCGTTTCACCAAATCGCCCATCGACAGTGATTTCGTGGTGGTGCCGAAGATCAGATCCTTCAACGGTTCGATGAAGACCTGATCCGGAAAACTATCGCCATAAACCTGCCGGTAGACCCGGCCATCGGCGTCGAGGATGGTAGTCTGGGTGATGTGCTCGAATCCCCCCGCCGCCGCGTCATAGCTGAAGCCGAGGTCGTCGAGCAACGCGTGGATTGTCGCCGCATCTGCGCTGGCCAGTTGCCAGCCGCTCAGGTCGATGCCCTGGGTGCGGGCAAAGGCGTCAAGTTGCGTCGGGGTATCGCGCCGGGAATCGAAACCAACCGTCAGGACAGCGAAAGCGTCCTCGCCCACCACACGCCGCGCCTTGCGCACGGCCTGCAACACATGCTGGGTGGTGACCGGGCAAACCGAGGAACAGCTGGTGTACACTAGGCTGATCACCAGCGGGCGGCCACGCAGCGTACTCAACGCCAATGGGGCCCCGCTGGAATCGGTCAGGACATGCGGGCCGACAAGCCGCCCGATCGCCGCTTCGCTACGCTCGATCACCGCCTCTGGCTCCAGCCCCGACTCGGCTTCGGTATGTGCCAGACACGGAGTGATTGTCGACGTGACCGCCAGAAGCGCGGCGAAGACCTGATGCTTCAAACCGCCCATTTGATCGCGGCGTCGAGGAACACGCCCGTGGTCAGCAGGCAGAACTGAATCAGCGACGCCTTGAAGTTGGCCATCGCCGTCTGGCGGCTGGGAGCAAGGAACAATTGCCAGCTCCGCCACAGGAACAACCCGCCGCCAAGCCCGGCACAGACGCCGTAGACCGGCCCCATGCCGTAAGCCAACGGCACCAGCGATATCGCCGCCAGCGCCGCCGAGTGACCGAGGATCGCCGAGGTCCAGGCGCGCTCGGGCACCATGATCGGCAGCATCGGCACGCCGGCCTGGCGGTAGTCGTCGCCCTTGGCCGCAGCCAGGCTCCAGAAATGCGGGGGGGTCCACAGGAACATTGCGATGGCCAGTATGACCGGGGTTGGTTGCAAAGCCGGATCGACCGCCGCCGCACCGGCCAGGATGGCGAAGCTGCCCGCAGCACCACCGATGACGATGTTCCAGACACTGCGGCGCTTCAGCCAAACTGTGTAGACGACGCCATATGTGAAGGCGCCAAGAAACACGAACACCGCCGCCAGCGATCCACCGACCGCATAGGCCATGAGCAGAGACGCGGCCAGCAGACCCAGGAAGCTGACCGGCCAGATCACACCCGGCTTCAGCGTTCCGCGGGCGAAGGGCCGCCCACGGGTGCGCCGCATCAGGCGATCATCGGCCCGCTCGTAATAGTGGTTGAACGCCCCCGCCGCACCGGAAGCGCCAAGCACGGCGAGGCCAAAGACCAGCGCCCGGATCGGCGAGAAGGCGCCCTCCGCAGCCACCATCCCGGCCAGCGCGCTTAGGGCGATCGCGAAACCGATCGGCAGCTTCAGCAGCGTGGTCGCTACGCGGGCTGCGGCGAGCATGGTTATCCCCCCTCGCGTCTCATCGGAACAGCCAGAGGTCGCTCAGATACTTCCAGTTGACGAAGTAGTACAGCACGAACGCAGCGAAGAAGATGCCGACCAGGATGATCGTGCCCGGCAGCTTGACCGCGCCCTCGCTGCCATATTTCGACACTGCCTGAGCGCCACCGGCGTGCAGCGGGAAGGCCAGTGGTTGGACATCCGCGGTATCGAGCCGCTTGCCGAACAGTACCGTGCCGACCGTGATCAGAATGTAGATCGCGCCGCCCAAACCCGCCAGCAAGGCGAAAACGCCGTTCAGCCCCATCATCATGTAAGCCGCCGCCGGATATTCGAAGGCATGCGCCGCATCTGTCAGGGTGATATCCCAGTGCCGCCGCGCGACACCCAGCGTGCCCGCGCCCATCATGAAAAGCGAGATCCCGGCCGCCCCGACACCAAACAGGTAGGGTTGCCACTTTGCCAGCTTCGGCCAGATCACCTCGCGCTGGAAGATCAGCGGCAACACCAGATAGGTCATCGCCATGAAGGCCAGCGTCGTGCCCGCTACCACTGTGCCATGGAAATGGCCCGGCACATAGATTGTGTTGTGCATCAGAACGTTGAGCTGCTCGGTGCCCAGCACCACGCCCGAGATGCCGCCGATGAATCCGAACATGACCAGCGACAGGAACATGCCCGAGAAGGCCGGGTTGCCCCAGGGCGCTTTGGTCAGCCACTCGAACCAACCTTTAGTATAGCCATTGCGCCGCTGCGCCGTCTCGATGGCTCCCGGCACCGTCAAACCGTGGATCATCGATCCCATCACCGCCAGGTACATCATGTAGCTCGTGTTGAGGATTTTCCATTCGGAACTCATCCCAGGATCGGCCAGCAAGTGGTGGGCCGATGCGAGTTGCAGAAACAGGATGTACATCAGGAAGGCGGTGCGGCTGACCTTCTCGGACAGCGGTTTGGCGCCCACCACCAGCGCGGCGATGGCGTACCAGATCGCCACATGGGCCGAGACGTTTATCTGCTGCGAGGAGTGGCCAAAGGCCCACCAGATCACCTTGTACATCAGCGGATCGATGTATGCGATAAGTCCAATCGACCACAGGAAGGTCGGGATCAGAATGATCGCCCCCGACGCGATGGTGAAGACGGCGATGATTGCCGCTGTCAGCGCGCCAAAGGTGACCAGCGGGATCGAGCCTTCATAAGTGCGCTCGGCCCGGGCGATGACCAGGGTGCCGAAGAACACCCCCACCCCGACCAGGGCGCCGACCGCGAACAGAATCAGGGACAGATAGAACCAGGGCGAGGCCATCATCGGCGGATACGAGGTGAACATCACGCTCGAATCGCCGCGCAGGACCGCGTAATTCGCCATTACCGCGCCAATGACCATCAGCACAAAGCCGAGCCAGGCGAGCCGTGGCGTCGCCAGACGGCAGTTCAGAATGATCGCCGAGGCGAAATACAGCACGGCGATCTCGAAGAAGATAATCCAGAATATCAGCACATTGGCGCCATGTCCGGTCAGGAACAGATAGAACCACTCGGCGGGCAGCAGATGCACTGCTGGCCAGCGGGTCAGCGCGACCGCCAGGCCCATCACCCCGCCGAGCAGCAGGAAGACCACAGCCGCCACGGCATTGGCCTTGATCAGCCATTGCGCTTGCGCATCCACCTTCAGGCCGGTGTAGCGACAGGTGCGGAAGACCCAGTCCTTTACCGCGCTTCCGGCCGACCCAGCATCGATCGCTGTCATGGTTTTCTCCTCACCCTATTCGGTCACGCGGATCCGGCCGGTCATCGTGTGATGCCCGATCCCGCAGTATTCGTTGCAGATGATCCCGAAATCTCCGGCGTCTGTCGGCGTCAAAGTGATCACGTGCTCGTAGCCGGGATGGATCGAGATGTTGATGTTCGTCGGCTGTAGTGAGAAGCCATGCTGCCAATCGACGGAAGACAGATGGATGCGGTAGCTCTGACCCTTTTTGAGCTCCAGGATCGGCCACCATTCCCACAAGCGCCCGAGCAGGTAGACATCCTCGCCCGCCGGTGGGCGCACAACAGGCACGCCTTCCTCCTCGCCGACTTGATACATCTCGGTGAAGGCTTCCACCTTCGCCTCGTATTTCGACGGCTGAATGCGATAGGTTTCGGTCGAGAGGTTCTGCTCGCCGATGAAGTGCCAGGCGATCATGAAGAAGAACATAAACAGGCCCCAGAGGAACGCGATCACGATCCAACCGAGCTCGATGTTGTGGATCGGTTCATTCCACCAGATCCGTTGTTCGGGGGGTGTTACGGCCATCTTTCTCTCCCAGGCAGGTGTGCGCCGTCAGTCGGTGAGCGGGATTGATGCAATCTCCATCACGCCCCAGATCAGATACAGAACTGTCGGGATAGTGACGCCGAGGAAGAGCAGCAGAAACGGGTTGTCGAGCAAGCGCTGCATGATCGGAATCCGCTCGGGCGGAGTAGCGTCCTTGGGGTCACTGGCCATCAAATTATCCTTTCCCGCAGCTTGTCAGATGGCCGACGCTAGCACGGGCGGAATCGGGGCACTTTGATCGAAGTCAAGCTGCAGTGCGATCGCGCTCTTGGCGCCGAGCCAAAAAAATGGGGCGGTCGGATCTCTCCGAACCGCCCCAGATTAGATCGTTGCCGATCTAGGGGAAAACGAACTTCGGCTCGATGGCACCCGAGTTCAGATACTTCTTGATGGTGTTGCGCGACAGGCCGGTCCGTCGCGCGATCTCTCGGATCGGCAACTTCTCTCGCAGCGCCATACGCCTGATGATGTTCAAAAGTCCCATGTGGATCACTCCGTTGTCCCCCGCCGCCTGCTGCTTTGGGGGAAGGTCACATGGGTCAATTCTCAATGGAAATTATGCGCCTACCCGGGTCACT
>DATLAW010000036.1:0-31484 GCA_035527255.1 Thermohalobaculum sp.
CCCGTCAAACTCCGCGAACAATCCCTCGACCATGCCCGCCTGCGCCAGTTGTTCCCGATAAAGCCATACCGTCTTGGCGTCGGGAACCGGGTCCTCGAGACCCAGCCCCAGGAACCGCATGAAGGAGAGCCGGTCGCGGAGCTGATACTCCACCTGATCGTCCGACAGGTTGTAAAGCGCACACAGAACAATTGCCTTGAACATCACCACAGCGTCCCAGGGCTTGCGCCCCGCCGCCGACTTGCGCTCACCCACCGCGGCGCGCCAAACCGCCTCCAGAGACGGCCGGAAGTCTTCCCACCGAACAGCCGCTTCAATCTTCACCAGAGGGTCGTTCTTGGCGTCCAGCCCGGCATACCGCTTCGCAATGTCGAAAAACCCCATCTGGCTCATGGCCGGCTCCCCTGATCCCCGTGTCATATCACAAGGATTCTACCCGATTAGAGAGCGACGGAGGGATTTTTCGAGGTGCCCTTTACTGTGCACCCGTTGGGCGATGGTCGTTTTGATACGCGGTACCACGGGGGTGCGTTGGACTCGACATTCTTTAAATTCAAGGTGATTGAGTGATCTCGCCCTGGAAAGGCTCAACTTCGGCTTGTGGCACATAATGGAAGCACCCTAACGTGTAGGTTTGCGGTCGGGATCGGCTCTAAAGCCGACATCGGCGCTCTGTCGCCCAAATAACTCTCGTCTATGAGCACACAGACTACCCCGACCGCACCGCCTGGGTCAGCGACAGGAACACCTCCTCGAGCTTTGGCTCCTCGGTGGTGATGTCGGTTATCTCCAGCCCGGCGGCCTGGGCGGCGGTCACCAGTGCCGGGGCAGTAGCGCGGCTGCGGAAATAGGTCAGGGCCAGCAGGTCGGGGGCGCGCATGACCGCCTTGACGTGCGGGCCGAGGTCCGGCGGGGTATCGAGCGGGATGGCCAGACGCAGCAGCAGGGTTTTGGCGTCGATCCGGGCCAGCAGGTCGGGCGTGTCCTCGCAGACCACCACCTCGCCGTGGTTCAGGATGGCGATGCGGTCACACATCGCCTCGGCTTCCTCGAGGTAATGGGTGGTCAGGATCACCGTGGTGCCGTTGGCGTTCAGCTCGCGCACATAGTCCCACATCATGCGGCGCAGCTCGATATCGACCCCGGCGGTC
Organism: Thermohalobaculum sp.; assembly: GCA_035527255.1. Classification (GTDB taxonomy): domain Bacteria; phylum Pseudomonadota; class Alphaproteobacteria; order Rhodobacterales; family Rhodobacteraceae; genus Thermohalobaculum. The sequence goes on from DATLAW010000036.1 coordinate 1,152, forward strand.
GGCTCGTCCAGCACCAGGACCGGCGGATTGTGGACCAGCGCCTTGGCCACCAGCAACCGCCGCCGCATACCGCCCGACAGCGAGCGCGGATACGCGTGGGCGTGCTCGGCCAGCCCGACGCGGGAAAGGATCTCCATCGAGCGGCGCTGGGCCTTCGGCACCGCGTAGAGACCGGCCTGCACCTCCATCGATTCGAGCGGGGTAAAGAACGGGTCGATGTTCAGCTCCTGCGGCACGACGCCGATGGCGGCGCGGGAATGGCGCGGGTTCTGGTCCTGGTCGAAGCCCCAGATCGATACGGTGCCGGAGGTTTTCACCACCAGACCGGCAAGAATGTTGATGATGGTCGACTTACCCGCGCCATTCGGCCCCAGCAGTCCGAAGATCGAGCCCTCGGGGACGTCGAGGTTCACGCCCTTCAAGGCTAGCTTCGGGCCGGTTCGGCGGTTTCCGGCATAGGTCTTGACCAGATCGCGAACCTCGATGGCGTTTTTGGGCATGAAGGCGATAATCCAATGCGTGGTGGGCAGCACATGGCTTGCCCGGCGATACGGGATCGCTATCATGCGCGGCTGACAACGGTCAATCGACCCCTGCCCCAGACGGAGCCCCATCCCATGGCCATCGAAGCCCCGGAAACCGAAGAAGTCACCACCCGCCGCATTGCCTGCGATGGCGGCGGTGCCGCCTATGGCCATCCGCGCGTCTGGCTGCAAATCGGCGACGAGGGTTTCGTCGAGTGCGGCTATTGCGACAAGAAGTTCGTGCTGAAGCCGGGCGCGGCGGATCATTGAGCCGATGGCGAATAACTTGCCCGCAAGCATCGGCAAAGGCGATCACGTCTATCTGATCGACGGGTCCGGCTATATCTTTCGCGCCTATCACGGCTTGCCGCCGCTGACGCGGAAATCAGATGGCTTACCTGTTGGCGCGGTGGCCGGTTATTGCGCCATGCTGAACAAGATGCTGACCGGATTTGGCACTGGCGGCCCAACCCATCTGGCGGTGATCTTCGATTATTCCGGCAAGAGCTTTCGCAACGACCTGTACCCTAGATACAAGGCCCAGCGCCCACCGGCGCCGGAGGATCTGGTTCCGCAGTTCGGGTTGATCCGCGAAGCGACCGTTGCCTTCGGCCTGCCCTCGATCGAGATGGAGGGCTATGAGGCCGACGACCTGATCGCGACTTATGCCCGGCTGGCGGTTGAAGCCGGGGCCACGGTGACCGTGGTCTCGTCCGACAAGGATCTGATGCAACTGGTCGGCAACGGCGTCGATATGCTTGACCCGATGAAGTCGAAGGTGATCGGGCCGGACGAGGTGCGCGAGAAGTTCGGTGTGGGGCCGGAACGGGTGATCGATGTGCAGGCGCTGGCCGGCGACAGTGTCGACAATGTGCCGGGCGCGCCGGGGATCGGGATCAAGACCGCGGCGCTGTTGATCGAGGAGTATGGTGATCTCGACACGCTGCTGGAGCGCGCTGGCGAGATCAAACAGCCGAAACGGCGCGAAAGCCTGATCGACAATGCCGATCTGATAAGGTTGTCACGCGAGTTGGTGCGCCTGAAGCTGGACGTGCCGATCAAGGAGGCCCTGACCGAATTCATCGTGGGCAAGCCCGATCCAGAGACGCTGCTGGGGTTCCTCGCTCGGATGGAATTCCGCACGATGACCAATCGGATGGCCGAGGTTCTGGGGGTCGAGCCGCCGATTGTCGGGGCGCCGGAGGCAGCGGCCAGCGCCCGGCAGACTGGGCAGACTGGGCAGACAGCCTCGGACGGTCCCGGTGCGGTGCGCGAGATGCCGCCGATCGACCGCGATACCTATGTCACCATCCGCGACCTCGACACACTGGCCACCTGGATCGCTGAGGCCGTGGAGGCCGGCCTGTTGTGCGTTGACCTGGAGACCACATCGCTGGACGAGATGAAGGCCGAGATTGTCGGCATCGCCCTGGCGACGGCACCGGGCCGGGCGGCCTATGTGCCGGTTGGCCATGTCACCGGTGACGGCGACCTGTTGGGGATGGTCGAGCGGGTGCCGGACCAGTTGGCGCTGGAGCCGGTGTTGCAGGCGTTGAAGGGGCTGCTGGCCGATGCGGCGATCCTGAAGATCGGCCAGAATCTGAAATACGACCTGAAAGTACTGAAACGCCATGGGGTCTCTGTCAGTCCGATCGACGACACCATGCTGATGTCCTATGCGCTGGATTCGGGGCTGGGCGGGCATGGCATGGACGAATTGTCGGAGCGTCACCTCGGCCACCGGGCGTTGCCGATCAAGGAGCTGATCGGGTCGGGAAAATCAGCGACCACATTCGACAAGGTCGACCTGGCCAAGGCCGCCACCTACGCCGCCGAGGATGCCGATGTGACCCTGCGGCTGTGGCACAAGCTGCGCCCCCGGCTGGCGGCGGAGCGGGTCTCGACCGTCTATCATACGCTGGAGCGGTCGTTGATCCCGGTGCTGGTCGAGATGGAGATGGCGGGCATCAAGGTCGACCGCGATATCCTGTCGCGGCTGTCGAACACCTTCGCCCAGTCGATGGCCGGACTGGAGGACGAAATCCACAAGCTGGCCGGGCACCGCTTCAATATCGGGTCGCCCAAGCAGCTGGGTGAGATCCTGTTCGACGCAATGTCGCTGGACGGCGGCAAGAAGGGCAAGACCGGTGCCTGGGGCACCGGCGCCGATGTGCTGGAGACGCTGGCGGCGGAGGGGCATGATCTGCCCGCAAGGGTGCTGGACTGGCGCCAGCTGTCGAAGTTGAAATCGACCTATACTGATGCCTTGCAGACCCATATCAACGGTTCGACCGGGCGGGTGCATACATCGTTCTCGCTGGCGGCGACCTCGACCGGGCGGCTGGCCTCGACCGACCCAAATTTGCAGAATATCCCAGTCCGCACCGAGGAAGGCCGCCAGATCCGCACCGCCTTCATCGCCGAGCCTGGCAACCTGATCCTCAGCCTCGACTACAGCCAGATCGAGCTTCGGATATTTGCCATGATGGCCGGGATCGATGTGCTGAAAAAGGCGTTCCATGATGGCCTCGATATCCATGCGATGACGGCCTCCGAGGTTTTTGGCGTGCCGATCGAGGGCATGGACCCGATGGTGCGGCGCCAGGCCAAGGCGATCAATTTTGGATTTATCTATGGCATCTCGGCCTTCGGCCTGTCAAACCAGCTCCGCATCCCGCGCGGCGAGGCGCAGAAATTCATCGATGCCTATTTCGAACGATTCCCCGGGATCCGCGCCTATATGGAAGCGACCAAGGAGCACGCTCGCGAAAAGGGCTATGTCCAAACCATGTTCGGGCGGCGCATCCACACACCCGACATCAACCAGAAGGGTCCGGGGCGCGGATTCTCGGAGCGCGCGGCGATCAACGCGCCGATCCAGGGCACCGCGGCCGACGTGATCCGGCGGGCGATGATCCGCATCCCTGAGGCGATGGCCAAGGCGAAGCTATCAGGCCGGATGCTGCTGCAGGTCCATGACGAACTGCTGTTCGAAGTGCCCGAAGCCGAGGCCATGGCCACTGCCAAGACGGTCCGCGCGGTGATGGAAGGTGCGGCCCACCCGGCGGTGCATCTGGACGTGCCGCTGGTGGTGGATGCGGGCCAGGGGGCGAGCTGGGCCGAGGCGCATTGAGGGTCTATTGGGACACGAACTAAGGCGTCCGATTCGGTGGCGAACTAATAGATCGATTATTGGGTTGCTGTTAGAGATCGTTAATATTTCTTGAATTATTAATTAATAACATATAATTATGAGCGTTATCTAACCTATCTTAATAAGTTGAGTAAAAAACACCCTTGCCTTACACTTGCGAGGTTAATTTCCGACGTTAACAATAACGTCGAAGTGATTGATGGAGTACATGACATGCCGAAAAAAATGGCGGCGGCAATCCCGGCGGTAGCGGCGGCGACGGGCCGCTGAGTTTGAACGGCAACAGGAAAGATAACACCCTGATCGGTGGCGCTTTCGACGACATCATCTGAGGCCGCGACGGCGACGACATGCTGATCGGTAAGGGCGGCGCCGATTTTATTCACGGTGGTAACGGCAGCGACGTAGTCATCGGCGATTTTGGGACACTGCTCGACCCCACAATCGAGACGGCCGAGGACGGCGATGATCGTCTGTTCGGCGGCAACGGCGATGACTTTCTTTACGGCGGTGGCGGCAACGACGAGCTGCAGGGCGGCGACGGGTACGATATCCTCGACGGCGGCAGCGGCTACGACATTGCGCTCTATTCGGCGGATGACGAGGGGATCACCGTCACACCGACCGCGAACGGCTTCATGGTTGATTTCGCAACCCTCCCTGACGAAGAAGCTGTCAACATCGAGGGGATCGTTGGGACCTATTACGATGACCACCTCGAAGGCGCACTCGACCGTGTAAACACTTTTAACGGCTATTACGGCAACGACACGATCATCGGCGGCGATCAGGGCGACTGGCTCGACGGCCACGGCGACAATGATACCATCGATGGCGGTGGAGGCGACGATGTGATCGTCGGCAATGTCGGGTACGACGACCTGACTGGGGGTATGGGTGCCGATACGTTCGTGTACTACTCCGCATATGACGGCGCCGACACGATCACCGATTTCAGCGGCGATGGCGATGACGGCGACATGATCGACCTGACAGCCCTCGGTCTGACCGCCCGGGCCGCAGCTGCCGCCGGAGAAGGCAACCCCAGCGACCCAATCACCGATGGTTTCGTCTTCATCGATGGGAGCCAGCTATTCGTCGATCTCAACGGCGGCGGGTCCGGCGACGGCCTCGACGACGACATCCTGATCGCGACCACAACCGGCGCGATCGTCGACCTCGCTAACGACGTTATTTTCGACGTACTGGTCTGAACCGGCGCTGGGCTTGCTATAACCCCAGCAACCCCGGCAGCACGGCCATATCGGAGAACACCTCTGCCCCCAGCGCCTTGTACGCAGCGGCGTCCACATAGGGCGCCGCGGTGTAGGCGTAGACGCGCATGCCCGCCGCGACCGCCGCCTGGACTCCGGGCAGGCTGTCCTCGATCACCACGCAAGTGGCGGGTGGGTGGCCCATGGTTTGCGCCGCGTGCAAAAACAAATCCGGCGCGGGTTTGCCGCGCCCGACCATGGTGGCGGAGAACAGCACATCAGCGAACAGCGGCAGCAACCCGGTGCCGCCGAGTGTCGCCTGCATCTTCTCGATGCGACCGGAGGACGCGACGCAATAGGACCGGCCAGACCTCTGATGAGCCGACACGACACCGTGGATTCCGGGGATTGCTTCGATCTGTTCCAGCTTGAACGTTTCGATGGTCCGGGCCCGGATTACCTCGGGCCAGCCGGGTGGAAATATCGCCCCGGCCTCGGCGATGACCTCGGCCTGCACGGTTTTCATCGACTTGCCGACGAAGCGGGCCATGCAATCGGCCAGCGTGATCTCGAATCCGATCTCGCGCAGCATGGCCACCATCACCCGATTGGCCGCGGGCTCGCTGTCGACCAGGACGCCGTCGCAGTCGAAGATGGTCAGTGTGTATCCAGGCATACCCCTATTCTCCCTCCGGCGGCGTTTCCCCGACCGTAACGCCCATCCCGGCCAGCACCGCGCGCAGCGCATCCGCCGCCCGGCCTAAAGCGGCGCGATCCGAGCAGCGCAGGATCAGGGTTGCACCCGGACCAATGCTGTAGAACGGATAGCTGCCCATCGAGACCTGCGGATGCGCCAAGGCCAGGGCGCCGAGGGGCCCGGCGATATCGCCCTCGGGCGCCTCGACCCGGAAGGCATGGCTGAGCACCGGCGGGCCGCCAGTCAGCTTCGGTCGCAGCCCCTCCAGCATCATATTGAAGATCGCCGGCACCCCGGCCATTACATGGACATTGCCGAGGACGAACCCCGGCGCATGACTGATCGGCTTGTCGATCAGCGCCGCCCCAGCCGGTATCCGCGCCATCCTGAGGCGCGCTTCGTTCAACTCGCGCCCGGTCGTGGCGTAGTAGGCCTCCAGGATCGCCCGTGCATCAGCCCGCACGTCGATGCCAACCCCAAAGGCTGCGGCGATACAGTCGGCGGTGATGTCGTCATGGGTCGGGCCGATGCCGCCGGAAGTGAACAAATAATCAACTTGCCCGCGCAAGGCATTCACTGCCGCGACAATTACCTCGCGGTCGTCCGGCACGACGCGAATTTCAGTCAGCCGGATTCCCATTTCGGTCATCACGCCTGCCAGATGATGGCCATTTGCCTCGCGGGTCCGGCCCGACAGGATCTCGTCGCCGATCACCAGCATTGCGGCGGTTGGCCCATTTTCGTCCCGCATCATCCCCTGCCCCCTTGCCCACGCCGCCATGACGGATACTGTATGGAGCATGAACTTCACAGCGCCCCTGATCCCTGGCCGGCTTGTCCGCCGGTATAAACGCTTTCTGGCCGATATCGAACTGGCCAATGGCGAAACCGTGACCGCCCATTGTGCCAACCCCGGCGCCATGCTGGGGCTCAACATGCCCGGCCTGAAGGTCTGGGTCGAGCCTAATGACGATCCGAAAAAGAAATTGGGCTATGGCTGGCGGCTGGTCGAGTTTGGCGATCATTGGGCGGGCATCGATACCGCGGTGCCGAACAAGGTTGTTGGCGAGGCCTTGCGCGCGCGTCGAATTCCGGACGTTGCCGCCTACGCAGAGGTTCGCCCGGAGGTCGGATACGGTACCAACAGCCGCATCGACTTCCTGCTGACCGGCGATGGATTGCCGGACGCCTATATCGAGGTCAAGAACGTCCATCTGATGCGCCAGCCGGGTCTGGCGGAATTCCCGGATTCGGTCACCAAGCGCGGCGCCAAGCATCTCGACGAATTAGCGGCGATGTTGGCGGCAGGCCACCGGGCGGTGATGCTGTATTGCGTCCAGCGAACGGACTGCGACCGGCTGGCGCTCGCCCCTGATCTCGACCCCGGCTATGCGGCGGCCTTTGCCAGGGCGCGGCAAGCCGGGGTCGAGGCCATCGCCTGGGCCTGCGCGATTTCAACCGAGGAAATCTCCCTTGATCGCCCGGTCCGGATCGAGCAGTAAGGAGCAGGAGTTATGTTGAGGAACCTGGAACCGATGATGCGCACTGGCAGCGAGCGGCGCACCACTGAAGGCATCCGCCTGCATGACGGCGCGGATTTCGAAGGCATGCGCCAAGCTGGCCGGCTCGCGTCCGAGTGCCTGGACATGATCGGACCCCATGTGGTGCCGGGCGTGCGCACCGAGGAGCTGGACGCGATTTGCCACGCCTTTATCACCGGACACGGTGCGACACCGGCGCCACTCGGCTATCGTGGCTATCCGAAATCGGTCTGCATCTCGATCAACCATGTGGTCTGTCACGGTATCCCCGGCCCGAAGGCACTGGCCGACGGCGATATCCTCAACATCGATGTCACCGTGATCATTGACGGCTGGTATGGCGACACCTCGCGGATGTTTGCGGCCGGCCGCGCCAATCGCCGCGCCACCCGGCTGATCGAGGTCACCCACGAGTCGCTGATGCGCGGGATTGCCGAGGTCAAGCCTGGCAACCGTTTTGGCGACATCGGCTACGCCATCCAAACCTATGCCGAGGGCGAGCGCTGCTCGGTGGTGCGCGACTTCTGCGGCCACGGTCTTGGCCGGGTCTTCCATGACGCGCCGAATGTGCTGCACTACGGCAGACGCGGCGATGGAGCGGAGCTGAAGCCCGGGATGTTCTTCACCATCGAGCCGATGATCAACCTGGGCGCGCCCCAGACCAAGACCCTGTCCGACAACTGGACCGCAGTCACCCGCGACCGCTCGCTTTCGGCCCAATTCGAACATTCGATCGGGGTAACCGAGGACGGGTGCGAGATCTTTACACTCTCACCTGCGGGCAAGTTTTTCCCAACATTGTGATGGCACGAATGCCCAATGGAGCCGACTGAAACCATGAAACGCACGGAATTCAAACAAGGCCAAACCATCTTCGACCAGGGCGACCGCAGTGATCTGTGTTACAAGATCGAAAGGGGCGCGGTCGAGATCCGGATCGCCTCCTATGACGGCACCGGTACCCTGCGGACTGTTGTCGCACAGACGCTTGAGCACGGCGAAGTATTTGGCGAGATGGGGATCATCGACGACGCGCCGCGTTCGGCCTCCGCAGTAGCCACGAAAGATACCACCTGCGTCGCGTACACCGCCAATGAGATTATGGGCCTGCTCGAAACCAACCCCAAAGAGGCGATGGCTTATATCCATACCCTGATCAGACGGCTGCGCGACAGCAACGTCAAGATATTGGTCGCAGATAGCGGGAATGAACAACCTGCACGCCGGTCACGGTAAGAACCGGCAACGGGAACGTCCCGATGGACGGTCCGGTCACCGCCGGAACGCCGCCACCAACTCCACATGTGGGCTCCAGCGGAACTGGTCGATCGGTTGCACCCATTCCAGGTGGTAGCCGCCGTCGATCAGGATGCGGGCGTCGCGCGCGAAGGTGGCCGGGCTGCAACTGACTGCGGCGATCCTTGGAACCCGGCCCCGCGCCAATTGGTCGGCGACGGCCCGGGCGCCGGCGCGGGGCGGGTCGATGACCACCGCCTCCACCCCCTTCAGCTCGGCCGGCAGCAGCGGCCGGTGGGCCAGATCGCGCCGCTCGCAGCGCACCAGCTTCAGCCCCGGAGTGGCGCGCCACGCGGCGTCGAGCGCCGCCAGCGCTTCCGCGACGCCATCGACCGCATGAACCTCCGCCTGCTCGGCCAGCGGCAAGGAGAAGGTGCCGGAACCGCAGAACAGATCGGCGATGCGGCTGGCTCCGCCGACGGCCTCGCCCACGGCGGCAACCAGCGCCGCCTCGCCATCCCGGGTTGGCTGCAGGAAACCGCCCGGCGGCGGCACCACACGGGCCCGGCCCATGATCACTGCCGGCGTTCGCATGGTGGCCACTTCTTCGCCGTTCCAACCCAGCCGGGCGATCCCGGCCCGCGCCGCGACCCCTGCCAGCAGCGCCTGTGCCGGGCCGGTGATCGGCTTGGCCTCAGTCACTGCGACGTCGATGCCGCCATCGCAGAGGGTCAAGGTCAAACGCGCCTCGCCCTTGCGGCTGGCAGCCAGCCCGACCAGTTCCTCGAGCCCGGACAGCGCCGCGATCAGCGCCGGCTCGGCCACGGCGCAGCTTTCGATTGGAACAATGTCGTTCGCGCCGGGGGCATGGAAGCCGATCAGCATCCCCTTGCGGGTCCGGCGACCGGCAACCGTGATGCGCCTTCGGCTGCCTGGGGCCGACGTGAATGTGGGCCGGACAACAACGTCCGCAATCCCGCGCGCCGCTAGCGTCGCCACGATCAGATCGCGTTTCCACAGCGCCGTGAACTGCTCGGTGGCGTGCTGCAGCGCGCAGCCGCCGCAGGCGCCAAAATGGGGGCAAACGGGTTTGATACGGTCGGGCGAGGCGGTCAGAATCTCGTCGGCTCGGGCGCGTTCGCCATGGCGCACAACGCGGACGCGCTCGCCCGGCAGCGTATAGGGCACAAAGAGCGCGCCGCCTTCGGCAACACCGTCACCCTTGGCCCCCAGGGTCTCGATTTCGACTTCGTCCGCCATTGATCCCGCTTATATGGCCGGTCAGCACCCGCCTGCCCGGCGAATAGGGCCGCCCCGACTTCATCATCGCGTATTTCTCGCGGCAATCAGGAATTCCCTGTTGCCGTCACCCCCCTCTATAGGGCTCGGCGAAGCGCCCGTCACCTGCCAACCGAGGCCGGAAATCCAAGCGTCGACACGTGCCCGCACCGCTTCGTGGATCGCCGGGTCACGAACGATCCCGCCACGGCCGACATGGGTCCGCCCGGCCTCGAATTGTGGCTTGATCAGCGCCACTAGAATTGCCCCCGGTCGGGCCAGTTCCAGCGGCCCCGGTAAGGCCTTTTCCAGGGAAATGAACGATACATCAGCGACGATCCAGTCGACCGGCGGGATCAGTCCCGCAGGAATGGATCTGGCGTTGATGCCCTCAAGACTGACCACCCGGGGATCGGCGGCGATCCGGGGATGCAACTGGCTGTGCCCAACGTCGAGGGCAAAAACCCGCTCCGCCCCGCGCGCCAGCAGGACCTCGGTGAAGCCGCCGGTCGAAGCGCCGACATCCAGTGCCGTGCCGTGAGGGGTCAGCCCGAACACATCCAATGCATGCACCAGCTTTAGCGCCGCACGCGACACCCAGGGGTTGGGATCGGCGACCATCGCCACCAGGGCGGTATCGGCGACCTCCTGGGCCGGTTTGCGTGCCGCCACGCCGTCTACCGTCACGGCGGCGGCCTCGATCAGCGCTTTTGCCCGAGCCCGGCTCTCCGCCAGGCCCAGGTCAACCAGGCGCTGGTCAAGCCGCACCGACTGGCCTCATGCTTGGTCTCACACCATGCCTAGGCCGCGCCGGATCGCCGCCAACGCGTCGTTCTCGCGTTCGTCGAGACCGATCCCGTCGGCGGTCGCCACCTTTTCGACCATGCGGATCAGGTCCGGCCCGGCCTCGGCCCCGGCCTTGGCGCGGATGATCTTGGTCAGGCGGCGGACCGCATCCTCCGGTGTGTTACACTGGCCGGCAATCCAGCGGCCAAAGGCGGCGATATCGACCGCCTCTCGCGGATCGACACCAAAGACCACACCCGCCTCGGCGGCCAGCATGTCGATCTCGGCCTGCGACAGCGGCGCGTTCATCGAGGCGATGGCGGCGACAATCCCGGCTGCCGCCAGACGCGCGTCATCGACGCAATCCGCCGGGTGGGTCTTGCGTGTCCGCATATAGCCGAATCGACGGATCGCCAGGCGAACGTCGTTGGCAGCATTGGTTAATTCTCCGGCCGCCTCGCCAGCCTGCTTCACCCGCCAATACCATAACATCGCCGCACTGAGCACGCCGAGAATACCGAGCAGAATATGCACTTTGACCCCCCGCGAAATCCACCGCTCAATCGTGACTATGCCTGAAAAGGCGGAAACGGTAAACTGAAAATGCCAATAGACAGAGATTCTTATATGGTATTTGAAATGTAATGCACAAACATGATGGTCGGGCGGTCAGGGCCAGGAACATCGGACCTTACGCCCGGGCGATCACCGCCGCTTGCCCCAATGCCCGCAGCGCGGCCTCGACGATGTGCACGGCGTTCATTGCCGCGACGTCGTACATCGCCTCGGGTTTGTCCTGGTCGATGAAGATATCGGGGAACACCATCGGACGGATCCTCAGACCCTGGTCCAGCATGCCCTCGGTGGCCAGCAGGTGCAGCACATGGCTGGCAAAGCCGCCGACCGCACCTTCCTCGATGGTCACCAGTGCCTCGTGCTCGCGGGCCAGACGCAGGATCAGGTCGCGGTCCAGCGGTTTGGCGAAGCGGGCGTCGGCGACGGTGGTCGACAGGCCGCGCGCTTCCAGTTCCTCGGCGGCCTTCAGGCATTCCGTCAGCCTGCCGCCGAAGGACAGAAGCGCGATTTTGGTCCCCTCGCGGACAATCCGGCCCTTGCCGATCTCCAGCGGGATACCGCGCTCGGGCAGCTCCACGCCAGCGCCCTCGCCGCGCGGATAGCGGAAGGCCGAGGGTCCGTCGTCGATCTGCGCCGCGGTGGCGACCATATGCACCAGTTCAGCCTCGTCCGCCGCCGCCATCACCACCATGCCGGGCAGGCAGGAGAGGTAGGTGATATCAAAGCTGCCCGCATGGGTGGCGCCGTCAGCGCCAACCAGCCCAGCGCGGTCGATGGCGAATCGCACCGGCAGGCGCTGGATTGCCACATCATGGACCACCTGGTCATAGGCGCGCTGCAGGAATGTCGAATAGATCGCCGCGAAAGGCCGCATGCCCGCAGCCGCCAACCCGGCGGCGAAGGTAACCCCATGCTGCTCGGCCAAGCCTACGTCAAAGCAGCGATCCGGGAATTGCATGCCAAACAGGTCAAGCCCGGTGCCGTCCGGCATCGCCGCGGTGATGGCGACGATACGGTCGTCCTCCTCCGCCTCGCGGATCAGCGCGTTGGCGAAGACCTTGGTGTAGGAGGGCGCATTCGAGGTCGATTTCGCCTGCTTGCCGGTGACCACGTCGAACTTGGCGACGCCATGATATTTGTCGGCAGAGTTCTCCGCCGGCGCATAACCCTTGCCCTTTTTGGTGATGCAATGGATCAACACCGGCCCGGTGGCGCGCTGGCGCACGGTGCGCAGGACCGGCAGAAGCTGGCTCATGTCGTGGCCGTCGATCGGGCCGACATAGTCGAAGCCGAGTTCCTCGAACAGGGTGCCGCCAACCGCCAACCCCTTGACCAGTTCATGCGCGCGGCGAGCACCCTCGCGGAACGGCTCCGGTAGAAAGTTTGCCACTTGCCTGGCCGCCGCCTTGAGGTCTTGCAACGGCGCCTGGGTATAAAGCCGCGACAGATAGGCCGACATGGCGCCGACCGGCGGTGCGATCGACATCTCGTTGTCGTTGAGGATCACGAACAGCCGCTGGCCCAGATAACCGGCATTGTTCATCGCCTCGTAGGCCATGCCCGCAGTCATCGCACCGTCGCCGATCACTGCGATCGCATCGCCGGTATCGGCACCCAGCTCGCGCCCGACCGCAAAGCCCAGCGCAGACGAGATCGAGGTCGAAGAGTGGGCCGCGCCGAACGGGTCGTACTCGCTCTCGGCCCGTTTGGTGAAACCGGAAAGCCCACCGCCCTGGCGCAGAGTCCGGATTCGGGCGCGCCGACCGGTCAGGATCTTGTGCGGGTAGCACTGGTGGCCGACATCCCAGATCAGCTTGTCATGGGGGGTGTCGAAGACCGCATGGATCGCGACCGTCAACTCGACCACGCCGAGCCCGGCGCCAAGATGCCCGCCGGTTACCGAGACCGCCGAAATGGTCTCGGCCCGCAGCTCGTCGGCAAGCTGTTTTAGCTCGAAATCAGTCATGCCGCGCAGATCCGACGGATACTTCACACGGTCGAGAAGCGGGGTCGCCGGTCGGTCGCTCACCGAAATCTCCTCATAGGACAACAGCGGCTGATTGGCAGAAAATTTGCGTGTTAGCAATGTAATATAGGCCAAATTACTCGGTATTGAAGGGCGCAGTACCGGATGCTCCGCCATCAGCGCTGGCGACGATTTTCTCGACCTTCAGCTCGGCCTCGCCCAGCTTGGCTTCGCAGTGCTTCTTCAGCGCGTCGCCGCGTTCATAGAGGGCGATCGACTGTTCCAGCGGCACCTGACCGCCTTCGAGCTGGCTCACCACCTGCTCCAGCGCCGCCAGCGCCTCCTCGAAGCTCAGCTTTCCGATCGGCCCGTCTTTCGTCGTGTCCGTCATCCTCAGGCCTCCGCATGGGCAATCAGCGCGTCGAGATGGGCGCCGAGAGAATTTGCCAGTCCGTCGAGGTCATAACCGCCCTCCAGCGTCGAGACCACCCTGCCGTCGCAGCATTCCGCCGCGATCTTGCAAATTTCCGCCGTGACCCAGCCGAAGTCCGCCTCGGTCCACATGAGGTTGGCCAGCGGGTCGTCTCGGTGGGCGTCGAACCCGGCCGAGATCATGATCAGATCGGGGGCGAATGTGCGCAGCGCCGGGAAGACATGGGCCTGATATGCCATCCGCATCTCGCGGCCGCCGGAGTTCGGGGCCAGGGGCACATTGAAGATATTGCCGACGCCGGTCTCGCTGGCAGCGCCGGTGCCGGGGTATAGCGGCATCTGGTGCGACGAGACGAACATCGTGCGCGGCTCGTCCCAGAAGATATCCTGGGTGCCGTTGCCGTGATGGACATCGAAATCGACGATGGCGAGATTTTTGACGCTCAGCGCGTCGAGCGCATGGCGGGCGCCGACGGCAACATTGTTGAACAGGCAGAACCCCATCGCCCGGTCTTTTTCCGCATGATGCCCACAGGGGCGAACGGCGCAGAAGGCAGCCTTGTGGGCGCCGCTGACCACCGTCTCGACGGCGGCGATGTTGGACCCGGCGGCGTGGCGAGCGGCCTCCAGGCTGTCCGGACACATATGGGTATCCGGATCGAGGCTGACCCAGCCGTTTGCGGGCGCGCGGGACTTGATCATTTCGACATAGGCGGCGGCGTGGGAACGTTCGATCTGGTCATCCGTGGCCGCCGGGGCCTCGGCGCGCGGCAAGGCGACATAAGCGTCGGAGGCCAGCACCCGATCGACGGTCTCGATCCGCGCCACCCGCTCCGGATGGCCCGGCGGCGTGACGTGGCGGTGGCTGGACGGATGGGTGAGGATCAGGACTGACATGCGGATAGATTAACCGGATGGCGGGGGCAGGTAAACCGCGGTTTGGCGTGACCGCCCTCAATCCGGTGTCAGCATATACCCCGCCCCGCGCACCGTTTGCAGGTAGCGCGGCACCTTGGGGTCGATTTCGATCTTGCGGCGCAGGCGGGTGATCTGCACGTCGACAGCGCGCTCCTGCACGTCGCCGCCGGTGCCGCCCAGTTCCTCGGCCAGGCGGGTGCGGCTGACCGGCTCGTTCGGCTGACGCGAGAACACCCGCATCAGCGCCTGCTCAGTCGTGGTCAGGCGGACCACCTCATCGCCGCGTTTCAACTCGCCGCGCAGGATGTCGAAATAGGCGGCCCCCAGCATCAGGGTCTTTGGCGGTGGTTCCGGCAGCAGCGGCGGGGCTGCACGGCGCAAAATAGCGGCGATGCGCAGCAACAGCTCGCGCGGCTCGAACGGCTTGGCGAGGTAGTCATCCGCGCCAGCTTCCAGCCCCTCGATGCGATCACTGGTCTCGCCCCGCGCGGTCAACAGCAGGATCGGCGCATCGATCTCGGCGCGGATACGGCGGGTCAGGCTGAAGCCGTCCTCGCCGGGCATCATCACATCGACGACCAGCATATCGAAGGCCAGGCTTTCGAGCAGCCGCGAGGCATGACCGGCATCGCGCGCAGTTGTCACCAGATAGCCGTTGCGGGTCAGGAACCGCTGCAGAAGATCGCGGATGCGGGCGTCGTCGTCCACGACCAGAATGTGGGACGGACCCTCGCCGCCGGCGTTGATTGGGAGCGTGCTCACGCGCCCTCCCGCCCGACCAGTGACAGCACATCGTCGCGGACAGTTTCGTTGATCATCCGCTCGAGCACGTCGCGAAAGCCGGCTACTGCCTCGGGCCCGGCCTCGTGAAACGCCCGGCGCAACCGCGCCCGCTGCAGCTCGGATAGCTGGTGCTCCAGCTCCTCGCCCGCCGGGCTGAGGCGCAAATGGCGCTGACGCCGGTCGGCGGTGCCGGTGGTGTTGATCACCAGACCGTCCTCGACCAGTTGCCGCATGACCCGGTTCAGCGACTGCTTGGTGACGGCGAGGATATCCAAAAGCCCGGCGATGGTAATACCTGGGCGGCGCTTGATAAAGTGGATCGCCCGGTGATGCGCCCTGCCATAGCCGCGCTCGGCCAGGACCGCGTCGGGGTCGCCGGTGAAGTCGCGATAGGCGAAGAACAACAGCTCGATGCCCTGGCGCAGCTGTTCGTCGGTCAGGAACAATATCTGGTCTGGCCGGTTCAGCATTGGTGCGCCCCTGTTGGCCCCCCTGGTAGTCGGTGCCTGCATATCTCACGTCCCTCCAACCGCATTCCGCCGATCATTGCAGATTCAGACGGTCCCGTCGGTAAATAATTATGTCAGCCTTATTGACTGATTGGAAGCCCGATGTTAGGGACGGGTTAAGGAATGCGTGAAGATTCTTTCGAATTTGGGGTGGTTCACGCAAGATATGGTCCCACCCGGTGCCTTGAGCGCCGGGTTTGTATATATGAAGGAGACGGGTCATGGCCGCTGGTGCCTCATATGACGATCGCGATGGGTTCATCTGGATGGACGGCAACCTCGTGGAATGGCGCTCGGCCAAGGTGCATTTACTGACCCATGCGCTGCACTACGGTGGCGCGGTCTTCGAGGGCGAGCGGGCCTATGGCGGGCATATCTTCAAGTCCGAGGCGCATTCGCAGCGGCTGCTTGACTCCGGCAAGGCGATGGAGACGCCAATCCCCTACACGGTCGCGGACATCGAGAAGGCCAAGGCCGACACGATGCGCGCCAACGGGCTGTCGGATGCCTATATCCGGGTGTTGTGCTGGCGCGGCTCGGGCCTCGACATGGGGGTCGCCTCGGCCCGCAATCCGGTCCACATGGCCGTAGCGACCTGGAAATGGGGCGCCTATTACGGCGACGCCAAGATGAAGGGCGCCAAGCTCGACATCTCGAAATGGAAGCGGCCGAGTCCGGAAACCATCCCCTGCCACGCCAAGGCGAGCGGGCTTTACATGATCTGCACCATGTCGAAACACGCCGCCGAGGCCAAGGGTTGTTCGGACAGCCTGATGATGGACTATCGGGGCTATGTCGCCGAAGCCACTGGCGCCAATGTGTTTTTCGTCAAGGATGGCGCGGTTCACACGCCGACGCCGGACTGTTTTCTGAACGGCATCACCCGGCAGACGGTGATCGGGATGATGAAGGACAAGGGCATCCAGGTGATCGAGCGCCACATCATGCCCGACGAGCTGGGGAGCTTTGAGCAATGCTGGCTGACCGGCACCGCCGCCGAGGTCACCCCGGTTGGCGAGATCGGGCCGTACAGCTTCGAGGTCGGCGCCCTGGTCAAGGATATTGCCAGCTCGTATGAGGCGCTGGTGCGCGGCAATCACTGAGCGGGCAGCGGCCCGAGGCGGCGGCCAGGCCGCATATCTCGAACGCCTTTGCCTCGTGATCGACAATCAGTTCCGGCGGTTAGGGCTGGGATTCCAACGGGAGTGTTTTAGGGGTGTTTTAGGGGTGTTAAGGGGGTGTTTTGGGAGTGCTCCCGACTCGACCCGGCAAATGAACGGGAAGTTAATGGGTCAGTAGCTTTTCCGTGGTTTTGTCAGAGGGTTAACGGAGGGTTTAGGCTGGAGACGCGGGATTGGGTGTCATTCAGATTGCAGGAGCCGAGAGGGCTGCACATGCAGTGCGACCCGTTTGCCGACGAGATTGTCGATGCTTTCCTGGCTGATCTGCGGATCTCGGTTGATGAAGTCGTGAACGCAACCGCGTGAAGCAAAGCCGTTCGAGCGATCTAGCGGCACCGCGGCACCGACATTGGCGCCGCCCCAGCCTCTCACGCAACCGGTGCTCCTGAGCGAACGCCCCGCCCCACCTCACGCCACCTGCATCCGGACCCGCTGCTCGCTGACCGGCAGATGCACCAGGGCCGAGAATACGCCCAGCCCGATCGCCGCCCACCACACCGTCTGGTAGTTGCCATACAGATCGTACATCCGGCCGCCCATCCAGACCCCGGCGAAGGCACCCAGCTGGTGGGCCAGGAACACGAAGCCGTACAGTGTCGCCATGTATTTGGGTCCGAAGATCGAGGCCACCAGCGCGCTGGTCAGCGGTACCGTCGCCAGCCAAGCCAGCCCGACCGTGGCGGCAAAGATTATCACCGTCAGCGGCGTCGCCGGGATCAGGATAAACCCCATCATCACCAGCGCCCGCACCGCGTATAGCAGCGACAGGACATAGGGCTTCGGATACCGGCTGCCCAACGATCCAAAGGCATAGGTGCCGATCACATTGGCGCCACCCACAATCGACAGCGCCGCCGCCCCCAGGGTCACCGAGCCGCAAACCTCGGCCACATAGGCCGGCAGGTGGGCGGTCATGAAACCAACATGGAAGCCGCAGACGAAAAATCCGAACATCAGCAGGATGTAACTTGGCTGCGCAAACGCATGGGCCAGCAGCGGCCCGATCGCCACCGCGGCCTCCGGCTCGTGATCCGCGGGAAGTGCCTGCGGGCCCAGGAAGGGGATGCACAGCGCCATCGGCAACAGCAGTGCTGTGACAACGAAAAGCGTCGCCTGCCAGCCGAACTCGGCCGTCACCCAACCGGCGATCAGCGGCATCAGCATTTGCCCCAGCGACCCCAGCGCCGCCGTCGTCGCCATCACCTTGGTCCGGTTGGCCTCGGTGCATCCGCGCCCGACCGCCGACAGCACCAGCCCGAACCCGGTGCCGGAGACCCCCAGCCCGACCAAAACACCAGCCCCAAGATGCTGCATCCAAGGCTCGTACCCGGTCGCCGACAGCAGCATCCCGGCCAGATACAACCCGAACCCCAGCCACAGCGCCTTGCGGTCGCCCATCCGGTCGGCAATCATGCCGAAGATCGGCTGGGCAAAACCCCAGGTCAGGTTCTGGATCGCCAACGACAGCGAGAATATCTCGCGCGGCCAGCCGAATTCGGTCGAGATCGGATCAAGCACGATCCCAAAGATCGAGCGCGCACCAAACCCCAGCCCCAGCACAATCGCGCCGGCCGCAATGATCACATGGGTCTGATTTAAACGCAGCATTCGGATTCCCCCCCGCGCGGCACCATCACGGGTTCGCGCAACCCCGTCAAACCTAGATTTCCCCATCCGGCTACCTGTCCCCTCCCCCCTTGTGGGGGAAGGTTTGGGAGAGGGGCGAAAAAGGATAGGTTAGCGAGGGGGCGGGCGCAAACCTCACGCCGCCTGCAATTCACCTCGCGCCTCGCGGATCGGCAGATGCACGATGGCCGAGAACGCTCCGACCCCGATGCCGATCCACCAGACAGTGTCGTAGGAGCCATAAAGGTCGTACAACTTGCCCCCATCCACACCCCCAGAAAGCTGCCGAACTGGTGCGACAGGAACACGATGCCGTACAACGTCCCCATATAACGCAGCCCGAACATATGGGCGACCAGCCCGGCGGTCAGCGGCACGGTCGCCAGCCACAGCATGCCCATACCGAGCGAGAATACCACCACGGAGAAGGGTGTCACCGGCATCAGGATGAACCAGGTCGCGATCACCGTGCGCCCGGTATAGATCATCGCCAGCAGGGTCTTCTTGCGGTATTGCTTGCCGAGTTTCGCGGCCAGGACGGTGCCGGAAATATTGGCAATCCCGATCAGCCCGATGGCCCAGCCGCCCAGCTGCGATGTCGTCGTCACCCCCAGGCCCGCCAGCATCCCGCCCGGATCGATGGTCGCGCACATCTCGGTCACGAAGGCCGGGAAATGCGCGGTGATGAAGCCGAGCTGGTAGCCGCAGGAAAAGAACCCGAGGAAGATCAGGATGTAGTTCGGGTCCCTGATGGATCGCGCAACCACCGTTGCCATGCTCTCGGCCAGTTCGGCCTTCGAGGCCGGCTCGTGCCCCCGCATCATCGGCAGCATCACCATGCTGGCCATGATCACCACCGCGAACACCATGAAGACCGATGGCCAGGCCATGAACTCCAGCAGATACGCTGCCGTCGGCGGGCCAACCACTTGCCCGGCCGAACCCGCCGCCGTGGCGATCCCCAGCGTCATCGACCGGTTCTCCGCCGACGCCGCCCGCCCGACCATCGCCAGGATGACACCGAAGCCGGTGCCGGCGATGCCGCAGCCGATCAGGATATTCCAGGTCTGGTGCTCACCCGGCGTCGTGCCATAGGCCGAGAGCACCAGCCCCAAGGCATAGACCACGGCACCCAACAGGATTGCCTTGCGGTCGCCAAAACGGTCGCCGATGGCGGCAAAGACCGGCGTGCCGATGCCCCAGGCCAGGTTCTGGATGGCGATCGCCATCGAGAACTCGACCCGCGGCCAGCCGAACTCAGTGGCGATCGGGATCTGGAACAACCCGAACGACGCCCGGATCGAGAATCCCAGCATCAGGATCACCGACGCCCCGATCAGGACTGGCGTGAACAGGCTGGATTTTTCGGCCGTCGCAGTGGTCATTTTGCCTCCTGGCGCAGGAAGGTGGCGCAACACGTGCCTCACGTCAAAGCAAGTCTTGTGATGCCCCCGATCACAAAGGTATTCAGGGGTGGCCTTTTTAACTCCACCGTTCGGGGACGCTCAGATGATTGATGGCCCGATGCCCCGCTACCGCCAGCTTGTCCAGTCGGGCGAGATCCAGGCGGACCCGGCCCAGCGCGCCGCAATCGAAAAGCTCCAGCTCCTGCATATGCGGCTGAAAGACTACGATCCGCACGAGGGCAAGCAGATCGCAATGGGCTGGCTCGGTTTCGGGCGCAAGGCCGCCAAGGCCGATAAAACCCTGACCGGGCTCTATCTTTTCGGCGGCGTCGGGCGCGGCAAGTCGATGTTGATGGACCTGTTTTTTGCCACCGCCCCGGTCGCCGCCAAGCGCCGGGTGCATTTCCATGCCTTCATGCAGGAGGTCCATGCCGGGGTCCACGCAGCCCGCAAAACCCAGGTCGACGACCCGATCCGCCCGGTCGCCGACGCCGTCGCCAAATCCGCTGTGCTGTTGTGTTTCGACGAATTTCAGGTGTCAGATATCACCGATGCGATGATCCTCGGCCGCTTGTTCGAGGCGCTGTTCGACCGCGGTGTCGTGGTGGTGGCGACCTCGAACCGCCCACCCGACGATCTCTACAAGGGCGGCCTCAACCGGGCCATCTTCCTGCCGTTCATCCAGATGCTGAAAGACCGGGTCGATCTGGTCGAGCTCGACACAATGATCGACTACCGCCACAGCCTCGGCGATACCGGCCTGGGCTATTTCACACCGCTCGGCCCGGTTGCCCAGGCCAGCATGGTTGCCGCCTGGCGCCGCGAGACCCAGGGCGAGCCGACGGCACCGGTGACATTGTCGATCCATGGCCGGCGCGTCCGCATCTCGCAGGCCACCGACGATGTCGGGCGCGCCACCTTCGAGGAGCTGTGCGAGAACCCGCTCGGCGCCTCGGACTATCTCGCCATCGCCGAACGGTTCACCACCTTTTTCATCGACGATATCCCGAAACTTCAATGGGCGCAGAATAACGAGGCCAAACGCTTCGTCACTTTGATCGACACATTCTATGAGGCGAAGGTCCGTCTCTATTGCACCGCCGGAGTGCCACCCGAGCAGATTTTCACCGAAGGCGCCGGCGCCTTCGAATTCGCCCGCACCGTCTCGCGCCTGGCCGAAATGCAGTCCGCTGCCTGGATGGAGCGCGACTGAACCCGGTTGCGCGGGACGGCTGTTTGAGCAAGGCTCCCGACATGTACAGACACATCCGCCTCCTCCTCCGCATTGTCCCCAGCCGAATTCTGCGTCTGTTCGAGGGATTCTGGGTCACTCCGCTTGCCCTGTCGCTGGTCGGTGTCGCGCTGGCCATAATGGTCGAGCTTTTACCCGGCGAGGTGATCGGGAAATTTTGGATCAATTATTTCAACGCGATCGACGTCGATGGCACCAAGAGCGCGCTCGCCGTCATTGCCACCAGCATGGTCTCGTTGGTGACGTTGGTCTTCTCGCTGACCTTCGTTGCACTCAGCATCACTGCCCAGCAACTCAGCCCGCGCATCCTCGACTTCGTCCTGCGTGAGCGTAGTACCCAGGTTCTACTCGGCCTTGCATTGACCACGCTGCTCTATGCGTCGATCGTCCTCAGCATGGGGGATGTCCGGGGCGCCTGGCGCCTTGGCATGGCGATGCCGCCGGCGCTCCTGCTCGCGATCGTGACCCTGATCATGGTTGTGATGTTCGCCCATAACATGACCCAGATCATGCGGGCTGACGAGATGGTCGCTCGGCTTGGCCGCCAACTCCTCGCAGACATCCAGACGATCCTGATGCCCCCCGACGGATGCATCGCGGTAATGGGCGATCGCGAGGCATTCGAGGATTCCTTCGCCGAAGCGCCAACAATCGCCGCCATAGAGGCTGGCTACGTTGGGTCGATCGACTACGAAGGATTGATCGAATTCGCCGCTAAGCGCGACCTGCAATTCGCGCTCGACGTGCGTGAGAGCGATTTCCTGCTGCCCGGCGTACCCATCGCGCGAGTCGTCGGGCTCCATCCGGAGGCCGACGACCCCACCGCGCCGATCCAGCGGGCCCTAAACCTGACCGACCGGCGCGAATCGAGCGATACCGCCAGCTACGAGGCGGCGGCGCTCTGCGAGGCTGCACTCAGGGCGCTTTCGCCCGGCATCAACGACCCGGCAACGGCGATCGCATGCCTGAACCGGCTGTTCGAGGGTCTGTCGGTGCTGGTGGCTGCGGATCCGCCGCCCCAACTGCTTGCGGGAAGCGACGGAGTGGCGCGGCTCCTGCGCCCGCCGCGTGACGCGCCGGAGTTTCTGGCCTACGCGGTGGTCCCGATCATCGAGGCTGCCCGGCGCGACACCCGGACCCTGGAGCGCATCCGGACGCTGGCGCACCAGCTCGACCGGATCACCATGCGCCCGCGTTCCCGCGCGGCGATCGCGGATTTGCTGCGTCAGGTAGACAAAGCCCGGTCCGACTCGGCGGCCTGAACCTTAAAAAACCCGACGGGCGTCAGACTCGCTGCGTCACGACGTCTTCGGAGTGGTCGCCTGATCCGGAGGCGAAGTTGAAAACATCCCGCCCAAGGCCGTGTCCCAGTTTTCATTTCGGGTGCCCCACATCGCCACCGCGACCGCCAGGAAGGCCAATATTGCGCTCATCAGAAGCATATTTTCCTCAGTCGTCAGCACCAGATACATCAAACCGTAGAGCATCCCCAACGCCGCCGCCAACCAAAGGCTGCGCTCTGCCAGCCCGATTCCCAACCAAGCATACCCCGTCACCACCACGATGGTGACCACCGTCGCCAGCGCATAGGCCGAGCCCATGCCGACCTGTTCTGCCAGTGGAAGGAAAAGCGTGAAGAACAGGCATTGCGCCACCCCGATCAGGGCGTACTGCATGATATGTGGCGGTCGTGATGCGGATTTCTCCATCACGAAAATCGCGCCGAAGGTCAGGATTATCAACAAGAACCCAAACTTTGCCGCCCGTCGCGCGCCATCATAGAGATCAGCCGCTGGCGCCAGGTCAACTCCAAAGTTGGCACCGCCCAGGTCACCAAGCAATTTGGTGCCGCGGAATGCCTGCGGCAACGAGTGGGCCAGCTGCGGCACCGACCATTCCGCGACGAAGCCGGTCTCGCCGATCTGGCTTTCGGTCGGCAGAAAAGCGCCGGCAAATTTTGGATGCGCCCAATCCGAATGCATGCGCGCCTCGGTCGCCCGACCCGCGGGCGTCACCCGAAACTGCTGCGAGCCATTTAGATCGAGGGTAAAGCGCCAGCCGCCGGTATTCATTCTCGGGTCACCAGTACGGGCATGGATGCCGGTCAGATCGCTGACATTGATCCCCGACTCGAAACCGATCGGGCCGGTGGAGCCGTTTAAAGTCAATCCACCCCTCAATGCCCGGGGCTCGGTGATGCCGACGCCTAATTCAGCCTGCTCCCAAAGCACCGCCTCGCCCTCAATCAGAAGCTCGTCCAGCCGTGTCCCGGAAACGCGGGTGGTGTCGAAGTCAAGATTGATAACATGGCGACTATTATAAACCGGCGTCGTGAACCCGCCGAAGTTACGCATTTCGGTGTTCACCTCCGAATTGATCTCAAGTGTCTCAGGCAGCAACACCAGCGGCGCGACCAGGCTGATCTCCGGTCGCACTCCCAGCGTGCCGTCCGTACGCTGGAACTCGACCATGCGGGTCGCCTCGACCGGGATCACCAGGAACGGTCCAGTCAAGGTTTGCGCGCCGCCCCATGAGGCACCAATCTGCCATTCCACCTCGGACCGATCTACGGCTCGGTCGGTGGCGATCTTGCTGAACAGGATCAACGGTAGGGCCAGTATCAGTGCCAGCATGATCAGCCCTAACAGATGACCACCGCGACCATCGGTCGGGCGAACGCTGCGCCCCACCGGCAGCGATGTGTCGGCCTGCACATCGGTCTGCGATTTGGCTTCGGACGGTGCAGGCTCATGTTCGTGCCGTTCTTGGCCTTCACCGCTGAGCCTGGCAGGTTCCGTCATGTCCCGATTCAGCTCGCCGAGGTTCGGACCGGCCGCGCCCACCAATACCGAAGCGTCTTCACCATCGCCCTCAGCCGCGAAGTCGTCGCCACCGTCGTCCTCATCGGTGTCTTCGGATGACTCAAAGATCTCGGGTTGATCTTCGCCGGAGCCGGTTGCCAGAGAGCCCCCTCCCTGGCCAATCGCAACGACGCTACGCAATGCCGAGCCACGGGGACTGGTGCGGCGAAACAGAACTGCGGATCCGCTTGGCTCGGGCACATATCCGCGCGCGATCAACAATGCGCAAATTCCGTCCTCCTCCCAGCATTGCGTGGAGTCATCACTGCAATTGACCAGAATGCGCTCGACCGAATCCAGCCCGGCGACGGCCAGCAGTTGCGCCGAGACAACCGGGATGTCACAGACGATCAGGCTGATCTGCTCCTCAGCCAGGATGAGATTGACGTCCATGAATGGGACCATCATCACCTGTTGCCATGATCGATCGTGCGGCAGCAGCGAAGACGTCCTGAGATCGCGTCTGGCAAAGAACGGGACTCGGCCTTTTTTGCCGTCCGCCAGCACCGCATTGACCGTCTCGATTTCATCGACGTTGTTGAGTTCGTGGACCCGCAGAAGATACGGAATCAACGCGGTGTTGGCCTCGATCGCGATCACGCGTTCGATACCTTCACTCAGGGCAACGAGGGTTGATACGACCCCCAAGCCAGCGCCAATCACCAGGACCCGGTCACCTTCTTCGGTTGCATCGGGCAATAGCCCGATGATATCGGCGCTGTAGGCGCCAGAGCGAATATCACTGCGAATTTCCGGGATAATCTGGGCGGCGTCAGCGGGACCATCAAACGGCAATTTGACGCCCGCCGGATGAACGAGCGCCTCAAAAGATGCAGTGCCGCCCTTCTTGGCGGCGAGGTCGATGATCACAGGTGACATAACAACGCTTACCAGTACACAATTCAAAGCTGCGGTTCACTAGGCATTTACATACCAACCAATTAGACACCGACTCGGTGTGCGAGCACAATAAATATCGGCTCGGAATCGACATAAATGCCGAAAATTGCGTGAAATTTCGGCTTTTTGGTACAACACCGAAACTGACAATCGATCAAGTTTGCCGTTCAACCATAAGTTTTTTTATCTCCGCGATGGCTTTCGCAGGGTTGAGTCCCTTTGGGCATGTTTTAGCACAATTCATGATCGTATGACAGCGGTACAGCCTGAATGGGTCTTCCAGATCATCCAGCCGCTCGCCGGTTGCCTCGTCACGGCTGTCAATCAACCAGCGGTAGGCATGCAGCAGCGAGGCCGGTCCCAGATAGCGGTCGCCGTTCCACCAGTAACTCGGGCACGAGGTCGAGCAACAGGCACACATCACGCACTCATAAAGGCCGTCCAGCTTGTCGCGATCCTCGATCGATTGGCGCCATTCCCGCTCGGGTCCCGGGGTCTCGGTCTCCAGCCACGGTTTGATCGACGCATGTTGGGCATAGAAGTGCGTCAGGTCGGGGATCAGGTCCTTGACCACGGCCAGATGCGGCAGCGGATAGATATTCACATCGCCCTTGATCTCGTCCAGCCCATAGGTGCAGGCCAGCGTATTGATGCCGTCGATATTCATCGAGCACGAGCCGCAAATCCCCTCGCGGCACGACCGCCTGAAGGTCAGCGTCGGGTCGATCTCGTTCTTGATCTTGATGATCGCGTCCAGGACCATCGGCCCACAGGTGCTCATGTCAACGTGGTAGGTGTCGATGCGCGGGTTCTCGCCGGCATCCGGATCCCAGCGATAGATCTTGAACACCCGCGCATCGGTCGCCCCCGCTGGCGCCGGCCAGGTCTTGCCCACGGTGATGCGCGAGTTCTTCGGCAGGGTAAACTCAACCATCCGTCGTTCCTTCCGCAGCGGGCTTCAGCCCGACAAAAATACGCTCGCCCCGGTGCAGGGCATGGGTCGAGACATCCGGCTCGACCGCAACAAATTCGTGCAGCGCGAACCCGGCAGCGGTGATGCGCTGGCGCAGGTCGCGGCCATAGAACCGAATATGGGTCGGGTCGCCGTAATGCAGGCGGCGCGCGTCGTCCGTGGTCAGGGCCGGGTCCTCATAGGTCACATCCCAACCCTCGATCATCGGCACCGTGATCACCGCCTGCCCGCCTGGGCGCAACGCCCGGAACATCTCGGCCAGCGCCGCCCTGTCGTCGACATGCTCGAGCACATGATTGGCCATCACCAGATCATAGCTCGCATCGGCCAGGTCCATCGCGGTGATATCCAACTGCAACTCGAACAAATCGTTAATATCCGCCGTGACGTAGCTGGCGCCGCGTTCCTCGAACCACCCGCGCACCCAAGGCTCGGCGGCAAAGTGCAGCACGTCTGAGCCCGGCGCCAACACCATCTCCCGGTCCATCCACAGCTTCAACAGCCGGTGCCGCGGCCGCGAGTCACAACCGGGACACCAGATCTCCGGCTTGTGCCGCACCGGCGAGAACATGCCCTTATAGCCGCAGATCGGACATGAACGCGCCGTCTTGCCCCAGGCCAGCCCGGTAACATAGTCAATCGCCCGCTCCGCCCGCAACTCAATCAGTCGGTTGATCTCGTTCGGGCGGCGGCGCGGCGGCGCAGAGACCAGCACGTTCTTAGGCGGCATCTGCGTTCAAAGGTTTTCGAGCAAGGAACACTCTGTCGCCAAGTCTTAGGGAGTAAGTAACGCTTTCCGCACCATCAACAACGAACTCCTCAAGCTCAAAACCGGCACGTCGAACTCTCTCACGAAAATCCCGACCATACTGACGGACGTGGTCGTGTTGGCCGAAATGCAGCAACCGACCGGCCTTGTCTGTAATCGTTGGGTCCTCATAAGTTAAATCCCAACCCTCCACGATAGGTACCGCCAAGATGGCCAGTCCACCGGGCTTGAGAACCCGAAACATCTCGCTGAGCGCCTTCGCATCGTCTACATGCTCAAGTACATGTGAGCAGATGATTGCGTCGAAGCTGCCGGTGTCGAGGTCAATTGCCTCGATATTCAGTTTCAAGTCGACGTCGTCACGCATGAGGTCGGCAGTGACATATTCCGAATAATGAGCGCGCGTGAAGCTCTCAACCGCGCGCTCGGGCGCGAAATGCAGCATGCGGGCATTAGCCGGCGGCGCGTCAATTCGATCGTACATTAGCTTCAACAGGCGGTGGCGCTCGAGGGACTTAAATTTTGGGCATTTTGCATTCGGCCGCGGAACTCTTCCGTATGCCGAGAATTGTCCCGTGAAATCACAGATTGGGCACGTCCGCGGATGTCTGCTTGCGCCTGAATCGGATGCCTCGACTCCCCCGATGAGCCGGGCCGCCTCGTGCAATTTTTTGGCAAGAATCGATCTTAGTTTCATTCTTCTTTCCTCCTGCACATCAGAAAAAGCCTCAATACACCCGTGCCTTGGGCGCGATCCGCTCGAGCGAAATCCCACCCTCGCTCTCCGGCGTCAGCGGCTCGGTATGCACCGGCCGGTAGTCCAGCGTCACCACGTCCTGCGTTCCCACCCAGGCCAGCGAGTGCTTGCGCCAGTTCGCGTCGTCGCGGTCCGGGAAGTCCTCATGCGCATGGGCGCCCCGGCTTTCCTGGCGCGCCTCGGCGCTGTAGATTGTGGTCAGCGCGCAGGGCAGCAGGTTGGCCAGCTCCAGCGTCTCCATCAAATCCGAATTCCACACCATCGAGCGGTCCGTCACCGACACATCGTCAAAGGCGGCGTCGATCTTGGCGACCTTGGCGCAGCCCTCCTTCAGGGTTTTCGAGGTCCGGAACACCGCCGCATCCGCCTGCATCGACTTTTGCAGGTTCAGCCGCAGCACCGCCGTCGGCACCGCGCCCTTGGCATGGCGCAGCCGGTCGAAGCGGCTCATCGATTTCTCAACCGACGCTTGGTTCAGCGTCGGATTAGGCGCCCCCGCCTTGACGATCTGCCCGGCCCGGATGGCGCAGGCGCGACCGAACACCACGAGGTCGGTCAGCGAGTTGGAACCCAGCCGGTTGGCCCCATGCACTGAGCATGACGCCGCCTCGCCGCAGGCCATCAGCCCCGGCACCAGCGCATCCCGGTTGTCCGCTGTCGGGTTGATCACCTCGCCCCAATAGTTCGACGGGATGCCGCCCATGTTGTAATGCACCGTCGGCAGCACCGGGATCGGCTCGCGGGTCAGATCGACCCCGGCGAAGATCTTTGCCGATTCAGAAATCCCCGGCAGCCGCAAATGCAGCGTCTCCGGCGGCAGGTGGTTCAGGTGCAGGTGCAGGTGATCGCCCTCCGGCCCGACCCCGCGACCCTCGCGGATCTCCAGCGTCATGCAGCGGCTGACCACATCGCGCGACGCCAGATCCTTGTAGGTCGGGGCATAGCGCTCCATGAACCGCTCGCCCTCGGAGTTGGTGAGGTACCCGCCCTCACCCCGCGCGCCTTCGGTGATCAGCACACCAGCGCCGTAGACCCCTGTGGGATGGAACTGGATGAACTCCATATCCTGCAATGGCAGCCCGGCGCGGGCCACCATTCCGGCCCCGTCGCCAGTGCAGGTATGGGCCGAGGTGCAACTGAAATAGGCCCGCCCATAGCCGCCCGTCGCCAGCACCACCATCTTGGCCGAAAACCGGTGCAGCGTGCCGTCATCCAGCTTCCAGGCGATCACCCCCTGGCACTCGCCATCATCGGACATGATCAGATCGGTGGCGAAATACTCGATGAAGAACTCAGCCTTCTGCTTCAGCGACTGGCCGTAAAGGGTATGCAGCATCGCGTGCCCAGTGCGGTCGGCGGCGGCACAGGTGCGCTGCACCGGCGGGCCTTCGCCGAACTGGGTCGTATGGCCGCCGAAGGGCCGCTGGTAGATCTTGCCATCCTCGGTGCGCGAGAACGGCACCCCGTAATGCTCCAGCTCGACAATCGCCTTTGGCGCTTCACGCGCCAGGTATTCCATGGCGTCCATGTCGCCCAGCCAGTCGGACCCCTTGACGGTGTCGTACATGTGCCATTGCCAGTTGTCCGGCCCCATATTGGCCAGGCTCGCGGCGATACCGCCCTGGGCTGCGACCGTATGGCTGCGGGTCGGGAACACCTTGGTGATACAGGCGGTCTTCAGTCCCTGCTCGGCCATCCCCAGGGTCGCCCGCAACCCGGCCCCCCCGGCGCCCACAACCACCACGTCGTACTCGTGGTCGATGAATTTGTAAGCCGCCATGAAATCTCTCTCTTCCCGGACCGGTGGCCCCTCAGCCCGCGAAGGCGATCTTCAGCACCGCGAAAATGCCCGCCATCCCGAAGGCGCAGCAGAGCATGGTGTTGCCCAACAGCAGGCCCGTGCGCCAGGCCTTGCCATGCACGTAATCCTCGATCACCACCTGCAACCCCAGGCTCAGATGGCGGAAAACGGTGCCAATGAACAGAACCGCGACAATGGCGTGGAACGGGTGGGCATACAGCGCCAGCACGTCCGCATGTTCGCCCCCCACTGCCCCCACAAACGGGATCACGAACAAGATCGTCAGCGGGATCATCGCCACCGCCGAGACCCGCTGCGCCCACCAGTGATGGGTGCCGTTGCCGGCCGAGCCCAGGCCTGACACCCGGGCGCGTGCTGTCTTGTAGGTCATCTCACACCCCTCATGCGAACAGCCACAACAGCACCGTCAGCAAACCCGAGCCGATGACCACCGCCATCCCGCTGCGCTCAACCGTCTCGATCTCGAAGCCGTGGCCCATGTCCCAGAACAGATGCCGGATGCCGTTCAGCATGTGGTAGGCCAGCGCCCAGGTAGACCCCAGCAGCACCAGATACCCGATCCACGAAGTCAGCAGCCCGTCGACGGTGGCGAAATAGTCCGCACTGGTTGCGGCGGCCAACAGCCACCACACCACCAGGACCGCCCCCAGCGCCAACCCAACCCCGGTTATCCGGTGAATGATCGACAACATCGAGGTCAGCTGCGGCCGATAAATCTGCAAGTGCGGCGACATCGGGCGATTGCCCGGTTTTACATCTGCCATTCTGCGCTCCCGGCTGGGTCTGGGATTATTCCTCTAGTTCTAGGCCGTCGCCGCATCGCTTTCCAGACCGAATTTGGCGCAGTTGCGAAATGGCGTCCATGGGCTCAATACACCTGAACGGTATTCGAAAGAACAAGCCGGGCGCCGCTTGCCGCTTGCCGCTAATCGCTGAACAGTGCCTTGACCCGTTCCATGTCATAGGGTTGCTCGGTCAGGTTCTCGGCGTCCCACTCACTGCGCTCGGCCTCGAAGAAGTCGCCGCCATAGACATGGATCGCCCCGGTCAGTTTCGGGATCGGGTTGGTCACCGAATGGATGATATCCTTGCCCATTGGTGCCACGTCCCCGGTTGCCAGCGCCTTGGCCCCGGCGGCCTCGATGTGGCCGTTCGGGTCATCCTTGATGCGG
>DATLAW010000037.1:0-3573 GCA_035527255.1 Thermohalobaculum sp.
TAGTGTCTCAGGTTGAATTTCCGCTTCGAGCCCGAAGCAGACTCACTCCGACGTCCATGTTATTCTGTCTTTACGGTAAAGGTTCACGGGAGGAGGCGCACATGATAATGCGCATATTTCAGGTCGTCACGCGAACGGGCAAGGAGAAGGAATTTGGCGAGTTCTTCCACGAAACCGCAATACCCCTCATGCAAAGTACAAAGGGAATAGTAAGCGTTCTGCCGGGCGCACCTCGTCCTGATAGCCCGAGAGAATTCAGTTTTGTGATGGTATGGGAGAACCTTGAAGCGTTGAAAGCGTTTGTGGGCGAGGACTATGCAAGCCCGCATATCGATCCTGCTGAGGCGGAACTCGTTGAATCCAGATCGATTAAGCATTCCGATCTCGTAGAGGCATAGCGGGTTGTGATCCGTGCCCTTGACGCGACCGAGGATATCCGAAACGCGGTGTCCGCTTAGTCCCGCAAAGCAGAAATTCAAACTGAGACACCACCGTAGAATGACGTTGTTGGCTGCAAGTTGTTGCGCGCTAGCTGAACGCGTCCTGGACTGCGAACAAACCTTGCATGGTGCCGACGTAGTAGGGCCGCAGGCCGGGGAACGGCAGGCGCGGGGCGAGGCCGCGATAGGGGGCGGGGATGTGGCTTTGTGGCTGGCCCGCCAGCACCTCGGCCAGCAGCCGCCCGCCGACCTGGGCGCCGTTGATGCCGGAGCCGTGCCAGGCGAAGGCGTGGCCGATGGTCGGGTCGTCGGGCAGCAGGCCGACCGACGGGGTCAGGCTGGCGGTGACGCAGACCGGGCCGCGCCAGAAGTGAGTAATCTCGGCGCCGGCCAGGGTGGGGAACTGCCAGGCGATGCGCGCCGCCACCGCCGCGCGCATCCGGGCAGCGCCATTGGCGGTGCCGAGGATATCGCCCCGCATGCCGAGCAGAAAGCGGCCCTCCGGCAGCAGGCGGAAATAGCTGAGCAGGTTGCGGGTGTCGGCGCCGACATGGTCGCCGAGCCAGGCGAGGGAGGATTTTTCCTCGGCCGTCAGGACGCGGGTCACGCCGATGTTGGAAATCACCGGGATGGCGCGCCCGTCGAGGCGGGGGTGCAGCCCATCCGGCGCAAACCCGTTGGTCGCCAGCACGACGCGCTGGGCGGCTACCGCGCCGCCCGTGGTGATCAGGCGGTGGCGGGGGCCGTCACGTTCCCACAATGTGACCTCGGAGCGGGGGAAGACCTGGACCCCGAGCGACCGTGCATGATCCGCCAGCGCGCGGACCAGCCGAAGCGGGTGGATGCCAAAGGCCGGGCGGAACAGGATGCCACCGTGGCGGCGGATGTCGCCGGTGTTATCGGGGGGCAGGTGTTCGATCTCGATCCCGTGGGCGCTGGTGTCGTGCTCCATTTTGAGGGCGGTGCGGACGGAATGGGCCAGATACAACTCGCCGTCGCCCTGAATGGCGTCGGCCAGGCCGGCTGACATGCAGAAGGCCCGAATGCGATGGTTGCCCTCGACGGCGGCGCTGACGTAACGGGCGAACTCGGCCTCGCCATAGCGCCGGATCATGGCGTTATCGCCGAGCTTGTCGGAGCGGATGCCGACCATGCCGGCGTTGCGCCCGGACGCGCCCCAGCCGATGTCGGCGGCGTCCAGAACCGTGCTGGCTAGCCCGAGCTCGGCCAGGCGGATGGCGCAGGTGAGGCCCGCGTAGCCGCCGCCGATGATGGCGACATCGGTGGTGATGTCCGTGTTGAGGGGCGCCGGGTCCTGCCACGGCGGCGCGGTGGCGCGCCACCAGGTTTCAACCGGGCGGGCGGTATCGTAGATCAGGGGGTCGAGCGGGCCTTTCATGGCGCTCTGATTAGCATCCTATTGCGAGGTGATACAGGATGTTTAACTCTCGGCCAGCGCGGTCTCGACCTTTATTATGCCCTCCATCGTGCGGTGGACCGGGCAGTGGTCGGCGATGGCCATTAGTTTGGCGCGTTGGTCGGCGTCGAGCGGGCCGTCGAGGTGGATCAGGCGCCTGAACACGTCGATCTTGGCGTTTTTGTCAGGGCACTCGTCGCAGTCTGTTGCGTGGATCTTGTCGTGGCTGATATCGACCGAGACGTGCTCGAGCGGCCAGCCCTTGCGGCGGGCATACATGCGCACGGTCATCGATGTGCAGGCGCCGAGGCCGGCGGAGAGGAACTGGTAGGGGGTGGGGCCGGCATCGGTGCCGCCGTAGGCAGTTGGTTCGTCGGCCAGGATGTGGTGCTTTGGGCCGGCCATCACGTCCTGGAGGAAGCCTGCGGGATCGGCCTCGGCGACCCGGACGATGCCTTCGGGCGCGCCTTTTGGGGTGGGGTTGTCGGTGAGGCCGAGATAGCGCCGCGACCAGGCGGCGATGACGTCGGCGGCGTATTCGGCATCCTCGGCGCGGCTGAGCAGGTGGTCGGCGCCGTCGAGGGTGACGAAGCTTTTCGGGTGCTTGGCGGCGAGGAATATTTCGCTGGCGTTCTCGATTCCGACAGTCTGGTCGACCGGTGAATGCAGCACCAGCAGGGCACGCTTCAGCCCGGCGATGGCGGGCTTCAGGCGGGCGGTCGAGATATCGTCGATGAATTCGCGGCGGATGATGAAGGGGCGCCCGGCCAGCGAAACCTCGGCCTGGCCCGCCGCCTGGATCTCGTCGATCTTGCAGCCGAAGTTGTGGATCACATGACCCGGATCGGCCGGGGCGCCGATGGTGACAATCGCCTTGACGGTGGGGATATCGGCCGCCGCCGCCAGCACCGCGGCACCACCGAGGCTGTGGCCGATCAGCAGTGATGGCGATTGACCCAGCCCGGCGAGATGCCGCGACGCGGCAACCAGATCGGCGACATTCGAGGTGAAATGGGTGTTGGCGAACTCGCCCTTGCTGTGACCCAGCCCGGTGAAGTCGAACCGCAGCACGGCGATGCCGAGCCCAGCCAGGCGGGCGGCGATGCGCCGGGCGGCGGCGATGTCCTTGCCGCAGGTGAAGCAATGGGCAAACAGCGCCACCGCCTTCGGCTTGCCGTCCGGCAGATCAAACCGGGCCGCCAGCGTGTCGCCGCCGTGGCCGGTGAATTCGAGCTTCTGGGTCTGCATTGTTGCGCCTTTCGTTCAGGGGTCCGCCGGGCGGGGCAGCACAGCCGGTAAACAATAGCCGGGTCCGAGCCGACGGCAAGATGCACGATTTGAACGCTGCGCCGTCGTGACGACCGCGCCACGGGGCAGGCCGTCCGGAAGACCCCGCGCGCCTGTCGACGCGGCTCGACCTGGGGGAACGAGCACGAGCGCCGCGTCTACCGTGCGTTTTGTGCCCTGGAATGATCCAGATCAAAGCCATCCGCCCGTTTTCGTGCTCAACTCGAATCGGTCATGGAGTCAAGAGGGTGAGGCCATCAACGAAGTGCGCAAATCAGGAGATGAAAGATGCTTAGGCGGTGTTGACAAATGGGATTCCCAAGAGGGTGAGTATCTGATTCAAGATAACTTTGGCTCTGGAGGTTATCTTGGCGCGGAACTTGATGCCGGACGACGAATGGACGTTCTTCGAGGCTTTCATCACTGCAA
>DATLAW010000038.1:0-2782 GCA_035527255.1 Thermohalobaculum sp.
GCCCCTTCGCGTCAGCCAGCAGGACATCGAAACCGCCTACGAAACCTGCGAGCTCGAACTTCGCGACGCGCTCGAGTTCGCCCACGACCGCATCACCCGTCACCATCTCCGCCAGCGCCCGGAAGATGATCATTACAAGGACTCGACCGGCGCCGAACTCGGCCACCGCTGGACTGCCGTTCCCTCCGTCGGGCTCTACGTGCCGGGCGGCACGGCATCCTACCCAAGCTCGGTCTTGATGAACGCCGTGCCCGCAAAGGTCGCCGGCGTCGAGCGGATCGTCATGGTTGTCCCGGCACCGGATGGTGAACTGAACCCGCTGGTCCTTGCCGCGGCCCACATCGCCGGCATCACCGAAATCTATCGCACCGGCGGCGCCCAGGCCATCGCCGCCCTCGCTTACGGCACCGAAACCATCGCGCCGGTCGCCAAAATCGTCGGCCCCGGCAATGCCTACGTCGCCACTGCCAAGCGCCAGGTCTTCGGCACCGTCGGCATAGACTCGATCGCCGGCCCCTCGGAAGTCCTGATCATCGCCGACAACGCCAATGATCCCGGCTGGATCGCCGCCGACCTGCTCGCCCAGGCCGAACACGACACCGCCGCCCAATCGATCTTGATGACCGACGACGCAGCCTTCGCGGATGCCGTTGCGGATGCCGTGGAGCGGCAACTTGCAGCCCTCCCCCGGCGCGACATCGCGGGTGCCAGTTGGCGCGACTTCGGCGCGATCATTGTGGTCGGCTCCCTCGACGAAACCCCCGCCCTCGCCGACAGGATTGCCGCCGAGCACCTCGAAATCGCCACTGCCGCATGCGATAGCCTATCCAGCCGCATCCGCAATGCCGGCGCAATCTTCCTTGGGCCCTACACACCTGAAGTCATTGGAGACTATGTCGGCGGCTCAAACCATGTCCTGCCGACCGCACGTTCGGCACGGTTTTCATCCGGCCTTGGCGTATTGGATTTCATGAAGCGAACATCGATCCTGAAACTTGACCGCCAGGCGCTCGATGCCCTTGGCCCCACCGCCATGCAACTCGCGCACAGTGAAGGCCTCGACGCCCACCGCCGCTCGGTCGCCATTCGCCTGGATGGCAGCCTGCCGGATGTAAAACCATGAACCGGCCCGGCGCAGATCAGGGCGATATACCGCCCCTATCGAACTCACGGCTGATTGAGGTCCGGCTCGACGAGAAGTCAATTTCGCGCAGTGCCAATGCGAATATCGACCACGAGCGCGAAGTCGCGATCTACGACCTCTTGGATGCCAACAGCTTCCGGCTCGAAGGCCATCCCGATGGCCCCTACCGCCTGCTCCTCGGCACCCTCGATGACCGACTGGTTTTTAATGTCAGCAACGAGGTCGGAACCCATCTCGTCGCCCACGTCCTCTCATTTTCACCTCTGCGCCGGATCATGAAGGACTACTTCATCGTCTGCGACACCTATTATGCCGCGATAAAGTCCGCCCCCCCGTCGCGCATCCAGGCCGTCGACATGGGTCGCCGCGGCCTGCATGACGAAGGCGGCCGCATCCTGGCTGAGCGGCTTGAAGGCAAAATAACGCTCGACCACGACACCGCGCGGCGCCTGTTCACATTGATCTGCGCACTGCAATCAAAGGTGTAACGAGGTGGAGAGCGCAAGCGAGTTGCCGCCAGCGGTGCTCTTTGCATGCACCATGAATGCCGTCCGCTCACCGATAGCCGCTGCCATTCTCGCGCATCTGGGCGGCCGCCGCTGTTACGTTGAATCAGCCGGTATCCGCGAAGGCCAGCACGACCCATTCGTCGATGTCGTCATGAGCGAGATCGGTATCGATATCAGCCGCCATCGGCCCCGCACCCTCGAAGACCTCAACGACACCTCGTTTGACCTGATCATCACGCTGTCGCCCGAGGCGCATCACCAGGCGCTCGAATTGACCCGCACCATGGCCGTCGATGTCGAATACTGGGCGACCTTTGATGCGACCATCATGATAGGTCAGGGCAATCGCGATCAGGTCCTCGAATCCTACCGGGCCGTCCGCGACACCCTGTTCAAGAAAATCAAACAGCGCTTTGACCTTGCGGGCGGCCCCGTCGTCTGAAGCCGCCGGCTCAACCAATCGGCCGTTATTTGGGTGCCGCAGGTAATTTTGCGCCCGGCAGGCTCCACAGCGTTTGCGAGCCGGCATCTCCGCCCATGAACGTCGTCGGGAATGTGCCGCCCCACTTCTCGACCTTCTTGTACTCCACCACTAGTGGATTCCGGGCCAGCGCCTCGCCCATGATCCGGATCGCATCCGCCGTCGCCAGGCCCTGCACCTTGATCTCATAGGCCCGGCCATCCGCCCGCGCCTTATCGGCATCACGCTGCGCTTCCGCACTCTGCGTCACCTGCGTCGAGCTGAACCGCTGCCGCTCCAGCACGAACTTCTCGGTCTCCGCCTGCTCCCGCGCCACCTGCTTGGCCCGGATCGCCGCCGTATATTCCGGCGGGAACCCGATATTCACCACCGAAAACCCGGTAATCTGCACGTCCTTCGGCATCCGTTCTATCAACGCCCGCAGGGAAAGGTCGCGATATTCCACCCGCTTGCGCAAAAGATCATTTACCGTATAGCGGCTGGTAATTCCCTTCACCGCATCATTCAACCTCGGCTGGATAATGCGTTTTTCAAACTGCCCGAGCGTTCCAAACTGGATATAGAGATCTTTCACATTGGCCCGTTTCACAAGCCAGTTGATCGTTACCACAATCGGCAATTCAAGCGGGTCCTGCGAGGCAGCTTCCA
>DATLAW010000039.1:0-5483 GCA_035527255.1 Thermohalobaculum sp.
GTGGTAACCCAGCACAAGGGCGGCTGCAGCCTGACCACCAGGGTGCGCGGCTTCGAGGTCCACTCTAGCCTGGTCCACACCGGTGTCTCGGCCATCATGAACGCCGCCCGCCTGATCAACTGGCACTCCGACCGCATGGTCGAAAACCGCGCGCGAGCCGAGGCTTTGGGCGACGCGGCCCCCGGCATCCTGTTCACCCCGCCTTACACCACCTTGCACAATGGCCTGATCCAGGGCGGCACCGCTGGCAATATCACCGCCAAGGATTGCTGGTTCACCAGCGACATCCGCTGCCTGCCGAACGAGGACGGCGAGGATTGGCTGGCCCGCTACCGCACCGAATGCGCCCGGGTCGAGGCTGATATGCAGGCCATCCGCGCGGAAACCAGCATCTCGATCGACGTTCGGCTGTGCGCCCCCGGCTGCCGCAAGGAAACCGATGGTGCCGCCGAGCACATGGCCCGCATGCTGACCGGCGACAATGGCGAGCACGCTGTCTCCTACGGCACCGAGGCCGGGCACTTCCAGAACCAGGGTGGCTATTCGACCTGCGTCTGCGGCCCCGGCTCGATCGAACAGGCTCATCAGGCCGACGAATTCATCACCATCGCCCAACTCAACGCCGGCGAGGCGTTCATCCGACGGCTGATCGACCATCTCTCGGCTTGAACGACAGGCCCAACTGAAAGCACCCCAAATGCCCATCATCAACCGCATCGCCGACCTGCATGACGAGATCACCGAATGGCGCCGTGATCTGCACGAAAACCCGGAGCTTCTGTTCGATGTCCACCGCACCGCCGGCATCGTCGCCGAAAAGCTGCGGTCCTTCGGTGTCGACGAGGTCGTCGAGGGGATCGGCATCACCGGCGTTGTCGGTGTCATCCATGGCCGCAAGGGTGGCTCGGGCCGGGTCATCGGCATGCGCGCCGACATGGACGCCCTGCCGATCATCGAGGCGACCGGCCTGCCGCATGCCTCGAAGGTTCCCGGCAAGATGCACGCCTGCGGCCATGACGGCCATACCGCCATGCTGCTCGGCGCCGCCAAATACCTCGCCGAGACCCGCAACTTCGACGGCACGGCGGTGGTGATCTTCCAACCCGCCGAGGAGGGCGGTGGCGGTGGCGAAAAAATGGTCCAGGATGGCATGATGGAGCGTTTCGGCATCCAGCAGGTTTTCGGCATGCACAACGCACCCGGCTTGGCCGTAGGCCAGTTCGGCATCCGCTCCGGCCCGCTGATGGCCGCAACCGACGAGTTCACCATCGACCTCGAGGGCAGGGGCGGCCACGCCGCCAAGCCACATGAATGCATCGACACCACGCTGGTCGCGGCGCAACTGTTGCAGGCGCTGCAATCGGTGGTCGGTCGCAATGTCGACCCGATTGAATCGGCGGTCCTGTCGATCACCTCGCTGCATACCGGCGGCGACGCCTTCAACGTGATCCCGCAGACGGTACACATGAAGGGCACCATCCGCACGCTGAAGGAGGAGATCCGGGGGCTGGTCGAGCAGCGTCTGCGCACCATGATCGACGGCATCGCGCTGGCCTTCGATGCCAAAATCGTTCTGAACTTCCGGCGCGGCTACCCGGTCACCGTCAACGCCGAGCTTGAGACCGCCTTCGCCGCCGATGTCGCCGAAACCGTCGCCGCCGGCGGCCAGGTCGACCGCGACCGCCCCCCGGTGCTGGGCGCCGAGGATTTCTCCTACATGCTGAACGAGCGCCCCGGCGCCTTCATCTGGATCGGCAACGGCGACACCGCGATGGTCCACCACCCCGAATACGACTTCAACGACGCGGCAATCCCCTACGGCGTGTCATACTGGGCCAAGCTGGCCGAAACAGCGATGCCAACAGGGTAAGGAGCGCCGAACGGGATGTAGGGTGGGTTCTCCGAACCCACCACAAATGGTCAGCGCCCAAAAAGGTGGGTTCACAGAACTGACCCTACAATCGATACGCATGAAACAACCAAAGACAGTTGCTACACTCGCTTACCTTCATGGCGGCCAGGCTGACTCGCGCGCAATTGGCACTCCGGAGGGTCGAGTCGGGAGCACCCCCATAACACCCCCAAATCACCCCTAAAACACCCCTGATGGAATCCCAGCCCAAGGCCCCGTTTCGGAGCCGAATTAACCCCCCTCGAACCCCTCCAGCACGTTGACCGTGTTGACGCCGATCTCGGCCACGGCGTAGCCGCCCTCCATGACGAAAAGCGTCGGCAGGCCCATCTTGGCGATCCGGGCGCCGTAGCGGCGGAAGTCCTTGGACTCCAGTTTGAAGCTTGAGATCGGGTCGTCCTTGAACGTGTCCACCCCGAGTGAGACGATCAAAGCGTCCGGGCCATAACGCCCGATCCGGCCGCAGGCATCCTCCAGCGCCGCGCCCCATTTGTCGTAGGCAGTGCCATCAGGCAGGGGGTAGTTGACGTTGAAACCCTCGCCCGCCCCGGCCCCGGTCTCATCGGCACCACCGAGGAAATACGGGAAGGCATCCAGCGGGTCGCCATGCAGCGACAGGAACATAACATCTTGGCGGGAATAGAAAATTTCTTGCGTGCCGTTGCCGTGATGGAAATCCACATCCAGGATAGCCACACGCCCCGCGCCGCCATCGAGGAACGCCTGCGCCGCGATGGCGGCGTTGTTGAGGAAGCAATATCCGCCAAACATATCATGGGCGGCATGGTGCCCAGGCGGTCGGCACAGCGCAAAGGCCGACCGGGCGCCACCCGCCACCAGCCCCTGAGCCGTCAGCGCGACATCGACGCCAGCACAAGCCGCCTCCCAGGTGCCGCCGCTGATCGCGGTCTCGCCGCACAGCGCATAGTAGCCAACCAGCCCATCGATGTTGCGGGGTGGCACCATCCGGGTCATCGCCCGCGACGGCCACGACGTCGGCATCGCCTCGCCCTTGAACCCAGCCGCCTGCCAGTCGCGCCAGCAGGCCTCAAGAAACCTAACGAAATCAGCATCATGCACCCGAAGCACCGGCTCCAGCCCATGGCTCACCGGCGCTATCACCTCGCCCAATCCAACCTCGCGAACCCGCGACAGCAC
The DNA here is from genome assembly GCA_035527255.1 of Thermohalobaculum sp. Lineage (GTDB taxonomy): Bacteria > Pseudomonadota > Alphaproteobacteria > Rhodobacterales > Rhodobacteraceae > Thermohalobaculum. The sequence continues at coordinate 3,071 of DATLAW010000039.1, forward strand.
ATATTCGGCCCGGATCGGGCATTCGAAAGGCGCCACCAGCTGGCCGCCAAAAAGCTCGGTCTTCGAATCGCGCAGCTTGTGGCGGTCGGTATAGACGGTCTGCATCGGTGTTCCCTCGTTCTTTCAATGGGTTGATCAGGTAACAGGCGTCATGCCGGGAATGTCGCTGTCGGTAATCGCGGCCCGGCAATGCTCCTCGAATGCCTCAAGGATCCGCGGCCGAAAGCGCATCCGCACCGTTGCCAGCCCCAGCATCAACGGCCGATGCCCACCGCCAAGCGGCACAGTGCGAAGCCGCTCACCGTCCGGGGCGGCGACGCTGGAGGGCCGCATATTAGCGAGACTATAGCCGAACCCGTTTGCCACCATCGAGCGGATCATGCTCATCTCCGGCACCCGCTCGGCGATGCGCGGGCGCAGGCCAGCCTGATGAAACAGCGACAGAAAGTATTCGCGGCTGAGCGGCAGGTCGAGCAGGATCAGCTTCTCGTCGGCCAGTTTTTCCAGCGTGACCTCGGCGCCCACCAGCGGGTGATCCGGCGCCAACAGCGCCACCGGCGGCAGGGCAGCCAGCGGCTCGAACGCGATATCCTGAGGGATCTCAAGGTCGTAGGTCAGCGCAATGTCAACCCGCGCCGCCCGCAGCGCCTCCAGTAGTGCGACCTGATGGGAGGTGAACTGGTGCAACTCGGCCTCGGGATGCGCAGCCTCAAAACTGCGCCGAAGCTTCGGCAAGACAACCGGCGCCAGCGTCACCAGACTGCCGACGGTGATGGCGCCCCGCACCTCGCCGGAGATCTTCCCAGCCACCCCGTGCAGCGTCTGAGCTTGCGCCAGCAGGGTTTTCGCCTCGGCCAGAAAACGCCGCCCCGCCGGGGTCAGCGCCAGCCCCTGGGCATGCTGGCGGATGAACAGCTGCAACCCGAACGTCGCCTCCAGCTGCGAGATCGCGGTCGAAATCCACGGCGACGAGATATGCAGCCGCTCGGCGGCAAGCGCTATTGACCCGAGTTCGCCGACAGCGACGAAATACTCGATCTGCCTCAGCGTAAAGCGCATGGCCATGTTTGCCGCCTCCGGGATTCGGGGCCTCCCGGGTTCGGGGCCACCATCTCGGGGTGAATTCCGCCCGCCGTCAAGCGCGAGCAGCGCTATTCGTCGCCTGGCACGCCGTAGCTCGGCGCTTCGGTCGGGTTCAATGCCCGGGTCACGTAGGCATCTAGCTGCGGTTTGTAGATATCCCAAATACCGGCCAACGCCTCGATCGGACAATCCTCCGACCAGTCAACCCGCAGATCGGCGACCGGCCACGAGACCTTGTCGACCAGCCGCATCCCCGCCGAATGCACCGGCCCCTCCTCGCCCCCGGCGGCGACCCCAGCACGCATTGCGGCAATCAGCCGGTCGCCAATATGGCCGCTGTCGCCAAGGAACCCGTCAACGATAGCCTGCGGCACGCGCCTGTCCGCCAGCAGATTGCCGCCGCTGGCAACGTTCTCGGCCTGGGCTTCAGACCAGTTGCCCAGCACATTCGGCCCGGAATGGATGGCGGTGCGGCCCGCCGCATCCACCGCCAACACCTGGCGGTAGTCGATATAGGCCCCGGTCGCCTTCAGAACCGCGATGGCCTCGGGCGCGTTGGCACCCAGCGCCATCAGGTCCAGTCCCCGCCTCCCCAGCGTCGGGTCGGTGATGTTCTGGCTGGCAACCGCACCAACGCCTGCTCGCGCATAGGCACAGCGCGCCGCCACGGCGGGCGACGACGACGAGACGGCGACCCCGAACATGCCGGTTTTGGCGCAGCGCGCGACCAGTGAAAATGTCATGTCGCGACTCGCTCCTTCTCGGACTGCTGGGCGAAGAACGATGTCTTCGGGAATTGCGGCGTCTGAACGGTGAAATCCTCACCACGCACCCGGTGCGGGTCGGATCCGCGCACGAACAAGCCCTGATGCTTGGTCGGCACCGGGTTTGGCGAGCACGGCATCGCGTCGCCGGCCGAGTAGACGCAGATGAACAGGGTCCGTGGCCCATCCGACAGGTTCGGCGCCGAGCCATGTGCCACCCGCGTGTGCATCAGGCAAACCGAACCCGCCGGGCCAAAGCAGCTCACCGCCTCGCGCTTCATCTCGGCCTCGATCGCGGGTGCTACCGCTCCGGTGAACGCGCCGTCATGCCACAGCGAATGGATCGGTCCTTTATGCGAGCCGGTCTGAACCTCCAGCGGGCCGTTCTCTGGCGTCACTTCGTCGACCATCAGCAGCGCCGTGACCATGTCCGAGTTGGAATGCGGCGTGAACGGGAAATCCTGGTGCCATTTCACCTCGGTGGCGCTGCCCGGCAGTTTCGAGTTGATCTTGGTGTGGTGCAGCTTCACATCCGGGCCAATCAGGTCGGCGACCATGTCGGCCAT
>DATLAW010000040.1:0-3171 GCA_035527255.1 Thermohalobaculum sp.
GCCGATCCGCGATCAACGGCCCAGCCAGCGCCACCAGACCCGCCGCCAGCGCCAGGCCAACCGCGATCCCGATCCCGGCGATCACCGCGATCTGCAATGCATAGGCGGCAATGACCTCGCCGCCACCGGCACCGATGGTTCGCAATACAGCGATGGTCCGGGTCTTGCGATCAAGATAACCGCGCACGGCCGCGCCAACCCCGACCCCGCCAATGGCCAATGCCGCCAACCCGGCCAGGGTCAGGAAAGCCCCCATCCGGGTCACAAAGCGCTGAACGCCCGGCGCGGCGTTGGCCCGGTCGCGCCAGCGCCCACCGCTGTCCGGGAAACTGTCGATGAAGGCCGTTTTCACGGCGCCGAGGTCGGCCACCCCGTCTAACCGCATCCGATAGAGTGAGGTGAACAACGTGCCCGGCCCCAGCAACCCGGCCGCGCGCATTCCAGCCGTAAGCACGATCACCCGTGGCCCCAAGGCAAAACCGCCCGAGGCCCGGTCGGGTTCGGTCTCCAGGATGGCGCGAAACTCGAACTCTGCTCCGGCCAGGCTGACCCGGTCACCGGGTGTCAGCCCCAGCCGCTCTGCCAGCACCTGCTCGGTGATCAGCCCGTATGTCGCACCGATCGGCGCCAAGGCATCCGCCAGCGACCCGCCTCCCGCCAATGTCACCGACCCGGCCAGCGGGTAAGCGTCATCTACCCCCTTAACCTGCGCCAGCGCCCGGTCGGCCTCCGCCCGCACAGTCCCAAGCATCGAGCGCAGATCAACTACCTCCGAGATCGCCCCCCGGTTTTCCATCCAGGCGCGCTCATTGGCGTCGGCAAAACGGTAGGAAAACGCCACCGACACATCGCCGCCAAGAACATTTCGCCCTTCGGCGCCCAACCCATGCTCGATCGCCGCGGTCACCGATCCGACCACGGCGATCCCACCGACGCCGAGGATCAGGCAGGCCAGGAACACCCGGAACCCAGCCAACCCGCCGCGCAACTCGCGCAGGACAACCGAGACCCAGAACGGCCTCGGCGTAGTTATCCAAGAATTGAGCAACCTCACGCAGCCGCCTCGCCGTCCTTTGAGGCGCGGTCATCCGAAATCTGGCCATCCGCCATCGTCAGCACCCGCGTGCAGCGTCGCGCGATGTCTGGCGAGTGGGTCACCAGCACCAGCGTCGCCCCCTGCTCGCCCGCCAGCCGGAACATCAGATCGGCCACCGCCGCCCCGGTACGGCCATCGAGATTCCCAGTCGGCTCGTCCGCCAGCAGCAGCGACGGGCGCGGCGCCAGGGCGCGGGCCAGCGCCACCCGCTGCTGCTCGCCTCCGGATAGTTGCGCCGGGTAGTGGCTGGCGCGGTGATCCAGCTCGACATCGGCCAACATCTCCGCCGCCCGGTCGAAGGCGTCCTGCCGCCCGGCCAGCTCCAGCGGGATGGCCACGTTCTCCAGCGCCGTCATTGTCGGGATCAGATGGAAGGTCTGGAACACCACACCCATATTGTCGCGCCGCAACCGCGCTAGCCGGTCCTCGTCCAGCGGCCCGAGATCAGCGCCCAATACCCGCGCTACGCCCAGGGTGGCGCGCTCCATCCCGCCGATGATCATCAACAGAGAAGATTTGCCCGAGCCGGAAGGGCCGACAATGCCGACCCGCTCACCAGCTTCCACGGTCAGATCAATGGCGCGCAGTATCTCGACATTGCCCGCCTGACTTGACAAGGTCAGACCAATACCCTGCAATTCAATCAGTGTCTGACTCATGATCCCCACCCGTCCCGTGTTCACCGTCACATATGGCCTCGCACGCGCCGCCTGCAACCCGGTTGTGCTATTCCTCGCCCTGTTCCTGCCGCTTATGGCGATTTCATCGCACAGTGTTGCCAGTTCGCGCATCATCGTACTCGGCGACAGCTTGACGGCGGGATATGGGGTCGCACTGGATGGCGGCGTCGTTCCGCAGCTTCAACGCTGGCTCGACGCGCATGGTGCCGCGGATTGCGAGGTTATCAACATGAGCGTTTCCGGCGACACTACGGAGGGCGGACGGGCACGGCTCGAATGGGCGCTGGCGGAAGGCGCTGCGGCGGTGATTGTCGAGCTTGGCGCCAACGACATGCTGCGTGGGATCGACCCGGCGGTGACTCGGGGAAATCTGGATGCGATTCTCGCTGCCCTCGCGGAGCGAGATCTTCCAGTGCTATTGGTCGGCATGCGATCGTCGGAGAATTTCGGGCCTGAGTACAAACGCGCATTCGATGCCATCTACCCCAATCTTGCCGCGCAGTATCAAGCCATTCTCGATCCGTTTCTCTTGGACGGTCTGGTCGACAAACCGGCATTGTTTCAAGACGATGGCTTGCATCCCAACGCCGCCGGAAATGCCGTCGTCGTGGAGCGACTCGGCCCAATGGTGTTGGAGTTGATTGCACGGGTCAAAGAGTGATCCGGGCCTTCACTGGCATTGCGCTGCCAGGCTCGGTGATTACTGCGCTGAGTGCTGCACAGGCTGGGCTGCCCTCGGGCCGACCGGTAGCGCCAGAGAATTTCCACGTCACTGTGGCCTTTTTGGGCGAGCACCCGGAGCCGCTGATCGAGGATATTCACTTCGCGTTGGAGGGCATCCGGATGGCGACTTTCGAGCTGTCGCTCTCCGGCGTCGACCTGTTCGGCAATGACCGTCCACGGGTGCTTTATGCCGCTGTGCAGCCCGAGCAAGAGCTCAGCCGGTTGCGCGCAAAGGTGCGCCGGGCGGCGCGCGATACCGGGGTAAGCTTCCCCCGCGAGCGTTACAATCCACACGCCACACTGGCACGGTTCAATTCCGGCTTGACCGGCGAAATGGCGCAGGAAATGCGAGATTTCGCCGCCCGGCGGATGAGTTTCACCGCCGGGCCGTTTGTCGTTAGCGAGTTTCTGCTCATCCGGTCGATGCTTGGCCGTACCGGCCCGGTGTATGAGCAACTTGCCGCCTATCCACTCGGCACCGGGCGCGAAACCTAGAGCGCTTTCCGACCTGATTGCATCAGGTCACGCGCTCTTAGAGCCCGACTCAAAAGTTCAGTTGACGTAGCAATACCTTGCGAGACGCCGGGTCATCAACCGGATGCTTGATATGAAAGCCCAGGCGGTAGAGCTTTCGATTGATGCCTCCCAGTCTTTGGCGAGGCGTCGGCAGCG
>DATLAW010000041.1:0-12663 GCA_035527255.1 Thermohalobaculum sp.
CGCCATAGATGAAGATTTCCGAGCCGGAAAAATCTGTGGTGATTGAAACATGGGTCTGGCTCAGGCCGGCGAGCACCCTCTCCTCGCCTGCCTCGACTGTAACCGTGGCGACCGCCATCCAATACAGCGTCAGCATCGCCAAGCGCAAATAAACGGCCGACAAGGAACCAAGCCGCCGGAACGCCCGCTGGATCCCGCGCCCGGTCAATGCTTCAACCTCCCGCCCAAAATGAACAATTCGTCCGGCGTGCGCACCAGATCGTAGCCGATTTTGCCACAGACCAGCAGCACCAGCAGCGCCAGCAACACCCGCAACTGTTCGCCCTTCAGTTTCGGCCCGATTCTGACCCCGATCTGCGCTCCGACCACACCGCCCAGCAACAGCAGAACCGCCAGAATGCCGTCCACCGTATGGTTCAGCATCGCATGCATCAGCGTGGTTGCGCCGGTCACGAACATGATCTGGAACAGCGACGTGCCAACGACCACGGTCGTCGCCATGCCCAACAGATAGATCATCGCCGGGACCATGATGAAGCCGCCGCCAACCCCCATGATCGCCGCCAGCACGCCCACCAGCATGCCAATCATGAATGGCGGGATTGCCGAGATGTATAGATTCGAGGCCCGGAAGCGCATCTTGAATGGCAGCCCGTGCGACCAATGATGCGCACGGCGCGGTTTCGCGCGCGCCCCCGCTTTCGACTTCATCATCGCCCTGACGCTTTCGATGAACATCAGCGCGCCGACGATGCCGAGGAACACGACATAGCAAAGCGACACCATCAACTCGACCTGACCCAGCGCCCGCAACAACGCGAAGATCTGCACCCCGATCGCCGAGCCGACGAGACCGCCGGCCAGCAACACCCCCCCAATCTTGAAGTCGACCGTCTTGCGCCGCCAATGGGTCAGCACGCCCGAGAATGACGAGGCGACGATCTGGTTTGCCTCGGTCGCCACCGCGACCGCCGGCGGAATTCCAATCAGGATCAGCAGCGGTGTCATCAGGAAGCCGCCACCGACCCCGAAGATACCGGACAACAAGCCGACGCCGCCACCCAATCCAAGCAACAGGAAGGCATTTACGGAAACTTCGGCGATCGGCAGATAGATATTCATTGCAGTCCCGTCGCGGCGTGTCCGGGTTTAACGTGCCATCCCCCGAGTTACCAGCGCCACCTCGGCCAGTATCATGGTGCCAGATGGCATTATTATGTTGCACCAGTGGGACCAGAGAGCAACACACTGACTTCATGCGCCGACATGAATGGTCGCGGTTTCTGACGACCCGCCTGCTCACGGGGCATGCCCCGACACCACGATGAACACCTCGCCCGGATCGCGGACCAACCCCTGGCCAATCTGGATGCAAACCACCAACACCAAAATCGCCAGTGCCACCCGCATCTGCTCGGCCTTCAGGCGTGGCGCGAAATGAGCACCAATTTGGGCGCCGACCACGCCCCCCATCAGCAACATCACCGCCAGAATCGCGTCGACCGTCTGGCTGGTGATCGAATGCATCAGTGTCGTTGCCGCAGTCACAAACAGGATCTGGAACAGCGAAGTGCCGATCACCACATTGGTCGCCATCCCCAGCAGATAAATCATCGCGGGGACCATGATGAAGCCACCACCAACCCCCATGATCGCCGAAAGTACACCAACCATCGCCCCGATGATCAGGGGCGGGATTGCTGAAATGTACAGGTTCGACGCCCGGAACCGCATCTTGAACGGCAAACCATGCACCCAGCCATGGCGCCGTCGCCGCGCTACAGCGCCCCGCCTCGACCTGCTCATTGCCCGCAACCCCTCGACCAGCATCATCGCCCCGATCGAGCCGAGCATGACCACGTAGCAAATCGAAATCACGAAATCGATCTGACCCAGATCACGCAGGACAGCAAAGACCTGCACCCCCACGGCCGATCCTGCCAGCCCACCGGCCAGCAGCACAAAGCCCATTTTGAAATCAACTGTCTTGCGCCGCAAATGCACCAGAACGCCCGAGAACGACGCACCCGCAACCTGGTTCGCCCCGGTCGCCACCGCCACTGCCGGCGGGATGCCGATCAGGATCAGCAATGGCGTAACCAGGAACCCGCCGCCCACGCCGAACAGGCCGGATACAACCCCGACGCCGCCGCCAAGGGCGATCAGCAAGTAGACGTTAACCGATATCTCGGCGATGGGGAGGTAGATTTGCATGAGGGTCCCACTTGGGTTGGGCCCCGGCTTACTGCGCGGACGCTACAAACTCCAGCGCCACGTCGCCGCGGATCATGGTGCCAACGCAGGCGGGGTACATGGATAACGCATTCAGTTTGATCCAGCGCAAGGTTTGGCGCTGTGGACGCTATACTTTGACCACCAATAGCCGGAAGGCAATCATTCCCAGCAAAAGAGGTCTCTGAGTGTCCCACGTTCCCCATGAACTGCCTGAAGCATTCCCCGACAAGATCGACGTGATGCACGAATTGCGCGCGAGCGACGCCCATTTCTCCCGCCTCTCGGATCAGTATCATGTGATCAACCGCGAGATCCACCGGGCTGAAACCGACGTCGAACCGATGTCCGATTTTTACCTGGAGGACATGAAGAAACGCAGGCTCGCGCTATTGGACGAGATCGCCGCGATCATCAACCGCGCCTGAACGGCCCGCAACTCATCCGCGCTGACGTCTCTGACGGCGCAACACATATACCGCCAGAAACGCGACCAGGCCCGCTGCAAGCAGCAATCTCGTTAGTCGCTGGTCGTGCAAGTAGTACGACCACCCCATCGAACTCCGAACTTTGGCGAGCTCGTCATCCAGCAGTTTTTCCCAATCGCCGCCATAGTCGCGCCGCGCTGCCAGCAGCACCTCGATCGCCTCCGGCCCGCGCCCCAGCCGATTCAGCGCGTCACCCAGATGCGCGGCGGTGGTCTTGAGGATATGGTCATTCACGTCGGCCTCGCGCCTATCCAGAATATATTGCAGCCACGGCACCGCGCGTTCCGGCGTGCCCTCGAGCAAATACAACTTGGCCAGGTTGTTCACCATCCCGTCCGACATGTCTCCCACCTTGCCGCCGTAGTTCTGCAACGGCCGATCATAATCGAGATATCGCCCGACCCCGAATTCATAAAGCTTGCGAATGCGGTCGTAATCTCGACCGACCCAATAGAAATAATTTACCGCCGCGGCTGTGATGTCATCATTGCTCCGGAGGAAATCCTCGATCGCCTGGAACAGCGCCTTTGCCTTCTGCTGGTCCGTCAGCGCTTTGTCCTGCCAGACCGACAGGAACACCTCCATGCTGTCGATGCGGACCTCGACCTCGACATCATCCCACCATGCCGGGCGAGGGCAGCAATCGGGGAAGTCGATGATGTGGGTCGTCGCCCTGGGGTCGGGCGCCTCAGCACCGGCACTCCCCGCAAACACCCAGATCACTGCGGCCAGTGCAACCACGAATCCCCTGGGACCAACCATGATCTTCGCGTTTTCCTCTCGCCTAGCGGTCGTCCCTCGACCAGCATGTGCCAGTTGCGGAATCCTGCCCCAATCATTTGGATGCATCCCGTCGGTTTTCTGGCGCAGTTCTCCTCAGGCGAGAATACGCTATTCCGGCGGTACTTGGCCACCGCCAACGGAAATGCCGCCAAACCCAAGGCCGTCCTGGGGCTATTTTCGTTCTTGCAACTTAAGCCGGACTGGCGAAGACTTGATCAGGGCTTGCCGCACGGCTCAATATCATGCACTTCTTCCTACAAGTTCGGCGAGGCTGAGAACGGTGAGAATATGACGGGCGCGACCCCGATCCCCGACCGCCCCCGGGACAAGCGTACCCTGCTGTACAGTCACGATACGTTCGGCCTGGGCCATCTTCGTCGCTCGCGTACCATCGCGACCGCGCTCATCGAGGCCGATCCGAATTGTTCGGCGCTGATTGTCACCGGCTCGCCAATCGCCGGTCGCTTCGACTTTCCCGAGCGGGTCGATCACGTGCGTCTTCCCGGCGTGGTCAAACTGGCAGACGGCAGCTACACCTCGTCGAACCTGCCAATGGATATCGACGAGATGGCCAGCCTGCGCGGCGCGATCATCGCCACGGTCGAACAGGAATTCCAACCCGATCTGCTGATTGTCGACAAGGAACCCTGGGGTTTCCGTCACGAGCTTGCCCAGACCCTGCAAGCCGCCCGCGACCGCGGCGCCCGTATCGTGCTCGGCATCCGCGATGTGCTGGACGACGAGGACGCGCTCGCCCGCGAGTGGGGTCGCAAGGGCTCGATCGAGGCGATCGAGAAATTCTACGATGAAATCTGGATCTACGGCATTCCGCAGATCTGCCGCCCACTGGCCGGTTTGGGCCTGACGCCGCACATGGAAGCCCAGGCGATTTATACTGGATATCTGCGCCGCGAAGTGGCGGACTGGCCGGTCGAATACGCCTCCGACCTGCCCGAGCAGCCCTATATACTTGTGACCACCGGCGGCGGCGGCGATGGTGCAGCGCTGGTCGACTGGGTGCTCCGAGCCTATGAGGTCGATCGCACGCTCACACCTCATGCGCTCATCGTCTACGGTCCCTTCATGAACGCCTCCGACCGCCAGGATTTCGATAACCGGGTCGCAGCCTTGGATGGGCGCATCACGGCGCTCAGCTTCCACCCCCGTCTCGAGCGCGTGCTGGCCGAAGCGTCGGGTGTGGTCGCCATGGGCGGCTACAACACCTTCTGCGAGATCCTGTCGATGGACAAACCGGCAATCATCGCGCCCCGAACCCGGCCCCGCCGCGAACAGGTGATCCGGGCCTCAGCGGCCGAGGATCTGGGTTTGGTCCGGATGCTCGCGCCCGAGCGTGATGGCGATGGAGCCGAGGTGATGGCCAGATCGATCCGCGCACTCGCCGACCAGCCCCGGCCCTCCGAGGTGCGGATTCCCGGGCTTCTGTCAGGCTTGACGACCATCGCCGAGCGGATGACGGCGACCACACCGGTATTCGCCGCTGCAGGGGAATAGGCCATGGCAGGGCGGCTCGCGGTGGTGCTCAAGGGCTATCCCCGTCTGTCGGAAACCTTCATCGCCCAGGAGCTTAAAGCGCTGGAGGCCCGTGGCCACCAGTTCGACATCTGGTCGCTGCGCCACCCCTATGACGACCGCATCCACCCGATCCACGACGAGATCACCGCCGACCGGTATTATCTGCCCGAATATCTCCTTACCGAGCCGTTGCGGGTGCTGCGTGCAGTTTTCCAGGTGGCAAGATCACGCGAGTTCTGGCGCGCCGCGCGGGTCTGGCTCAGTGACCTCCGGCGCGATCTCACATTGAACCGCATCCGCCGCTTCGGCCAAGCAGCAGTGCTGGCGGCGGAATTGCCGCCAGAGACCGGTTTTCTCTACGCGCATTTTCTCCACACCCCAGGCTCCGTGGCTCGTTACACAGCGCTGATTCGCGGCATCGGCTGGGGGTTTTCGGCGCATGCAAAGGACATCTGGACCATCCCCGACTGGGAGAAGCGCGAAAAGATCGCTGATTGCCAGTTCGGCGTCACCTGCACAGACACCGGCGCCGAGCATCTGCGCAGCCTCGACCCCAGCGGTGAGAAAATCTCGTTAGTCTATCACGGGCTCGACCTGTCCCGCTTTCCGCGGCCCCCGGACATTCGCCCGGCGGGCATTCATTTTACCATGCTCTCGGTCGGTCGACTGGTCGCCAAGAAGGGTTATGGCGACCTGCTCGAAGCGCTCGGACGCCTGCCCAAGGACCTCGACTGGAAGTTCATCCATGTCGGCGGCGGCGACCTGAAACGCGGCCTCGAGGCCCGTGCCAAACGGCTCGGCATCGACGACCGTATCGAGTGGCGGGGAAAGCGGGCCCAGGACGACGTGATAGCCATGATGCGCTCGTCCGACCTGTTTGTGTTGCCCTCGATGATCGCCGACGACGGCGACCGCGACGGACTGCCCAACGTGCTGATGGAAGCGGCCAGCCAGAAGCTGCCGATCCTGACCACAAACGTCTCGGCGATTCCCGAATTCGTCACCGATGGCGTTCACGGAACCCTGGTCCCGCCCGGTGATCCCAAGGCATTCGCCGCTGCAATCGTTGCATTGGCCGCCGACCCGGCCGGTCGCGCCGCCATGGCACAGGCGGCGTTAGAACGTCTGACCGCCAGCTTCGGTATGGACGACGGGATCGCAACGCTCGACACGCGGCTGCGGGCCGCTCTTGCCCAGGCATGACAACCGATCACCGCACTGACCGGCCTCGGATAGCCTTCTACGCGCCGATGAAGCCACCGGATCACCCCAACCCTTCCGGCGACCGCCACATCGCCCGGCTGACCCTCGAGGCGTTGGCGCGCGCCGGGTTCGATGCCAAAACGGTCGCGCGGCTACGATCCCTCGACATGACCGGCGACCCGGCGGCGCAAGCCACGCTCCGGGCCGAAGCCAGGGCCGAGACTGCCCGACTAATCGGCGAAATGGCGACCGACCCGCCGGCGTTGTGGTTCACCTATCACTGCTACTACAAAGCCCCGGACCTTCTCGGCCCGACCGTCGCCGAGGCGCTCGGCATCCCCTATGTCATCTCCGAGGCGTCGATTTCGCCAAGCCGCCGCAGCGGGCCCTGGGCCGGTTTCGCTGGCCTGTCAAAAGCCGCCATCACCCGCGCTGATCGGCTGTTCTGGACCACCGCGCGTGACCGCCCGGCGCTGGAGGCAGCAGGAAACGGCGCGAAGATGGTCCACCTCGCCGCCTTCATCGACCCTGGCCCGAACCCTGGCCCGAACCCCGGCTCCCGCCAATCAGGCGACCCCCTGAAGCTCCTGACTGTCGCGATGATGCGCCCCGGCGACAAGCTGGAGAGCTTCCGTCGCCTGGCTGCCGCACTCGTCCACCTGCCGGGCGACTGGCGCCTTACGGTCGTCGGCCATGGCACCGCGCGCAAGGCCGCGCTCGACATTCTCGCCCCCTTCGCAGATCGGTTAATTCACATTGACGATATCGATGACCCGAGCCTGATCCGCCCGCATTACGAGGCCGCTGACCTGCTGGTCTGGCCCGGCGTCAACGAGGGCGTCGGCATGGTATGGCTCGAAGCCCAGGCGGCTGGCCTGCCGGTGATCGCCGAGGACGGCCTCGCCGCCCGCGCCGTGATCGGCGGCGGCATGCTGACCCCGCCGGACGACCCGCGGGCCTTCGCCGAGGCAATCGTCGATGCCGCCGCCAATCGCCTGGCCCTTGGCCGCACTGCCCGCGCCCATGTCGAGGCACACCACAGCCTCGATGCCGCCGCCGAAACCTTGAAATCCAGCCTGTTGGAGTTGCTCAAATGACCCGCATCGCGCTCCTGCGCCACTTCCCGACCTGCTGGAACAAGCAGCGCCGTTTTCAGGGTCAGACCGATATCCCTTTGACCGAGGATTCCCGCCAGAAGTTGCGCGCACTGGCGATCCCGGCACCCTGGAATGCTGCCCGGATCATCGCCTCGCCGCTATCGCGTGCCACCGAGACCGCACACATCCTCGCCCGTGGCCGCGCCGTTACCCCCGATCCCCGACTGGTTGAGATCAACTTCGGCAAATGGGAGGGCATGCACGGCGTCGACCTGCTGGCTGACCCGAACTCCGGCTATGTCAACGTCGAGGACAGTGGCTGGCACCGCCGCGCGCCCAACGGCGAAAGCCCGTGGGATGTGTGGGAACGGGTGCAGCCGGCGCTGGCCGAGATCGCCGCTGACCCGGCCCCCGCACTGCTGATCGTCCACCGCGCCCTGATGCGCGTGATCCTGGCCCGAGCCTGGGACTGGCACTTTGACAGCCCGGAGCCGTTCAAGATCAAGCCTGGGCGGATCTATCCGCTCACCCTGCTGCCCGACGGCACACCAACAGCGCCCGAGGAGCCCGACCGGCTGGAATCCTTTCCATGACCAGGATAGCTTTTCTTTGCTGCCACCTCTCCGGCACCGGCCATCTGGTGCGGACCCTGGCGCTGGCCCGGGCAACCGCTGCTGCGGGGGCGGAAATTCTGGTGATTGGCGGCGGACGCCCGCTCGATCACATCGACCAGAACGACCTGCCCTTCCTGCAACTCCCCCCGGTGCAGGTCCCGGATTTCGACTTCTCGACCCTGCGCACCCCGGAGGGTATCCCCGCCGATGACGCCTACCTCGCGGCGCGGCGCACTGCACTGGAGCAGGCGCTGACGCAGTTCCGCCCCGACGCCCTGATAACCGAGCTGTTCCCCCTCGGCCGCCGCATCCTGGCCACCGAATTCGAGGCCGCCATCGCCGCCACCCGCGCCGCTAACCCGGCGGCAAAAATCATCGCCTCGGTTCGCGACATCCCTGAGCCGCCGAAAAAGCCCGGACGGATGGAGCAGGCAGCCGCGCGCCTGCGCCGCCACTACGACGCCGTGCTGGTCCACGGCGACGCCAGCTTCCTGCACCTCACAAAGACCTGGGCCTTACCCGCCGACCTGACACCCATGATCTACCACACCGGCTATGTCGCCGGCCCGCCACCGCCAGCTTGCGACATCCCCAACGACACCGTGCTGGTTGCCGTCGGCGGCGGTGTCCTCGGTCGCCGCCTTCTGGCACTGGCGGTGCAGGCCGCCGCCCTCTCCACCCGCCCCTGGCACCTGCTGACCGGCGGCGCCGATGCCGCTGACCTCGCCCGTGATCTCAATCTACGGTACGGCCGGGCCAACCTGACCATTCAACCTGCCCGGCCTGACTACAAATCTCTGCTCGCCAACGCCGCCTGTTCGATCAGCCTCGCCGGTTACAACACCGTCCTCGACCTCGCCGGCTGCACCACTCCGGCGATCATCGTGCCGTTCGACGAGCATGACGAGCGCGAGCAGGTCATCCGGGCCGAACGCCTCGCCCGGTGCGAAGGTTTCACCGTCCTGCGTATCGGCGATCTGACCCCGGAGATCCTGGCCGATGCCGCCGGGCGCGCCGCCGCCACTCGCCGCCCGCCCCTGACCCTTGCCCGCGACGGCGCCCCCCGTGCCGCCGCCAAAATTCTGGAGCTTGCCGCCAGATGACCGAAAAGAAATACATCCACGATGTCGATGGCCTGAACGCGCGGCTCCAGGAAATCACCAGCCGGGCGCAGGTCGATCTGCGCTACCTCCACGACGATCGCAGCCGCCAGCACATTGTCACGGCAACCCAAGACTGCACCCTGATCCTCGATGTCGGCGCCGGCATGCGCGACCATCTCGGCGCATTGGGCGGGCGGGTCGAGACCCTCGATCTGAATGACTTCGGCGACCACCCGGACATCCTCGGCGATGTCTGCTCGCCGTTTCCGGACTGGATGGAGGGCCGCTATGACGCGGTGATCGCACTTGCGATCCTCGAGCATGTCTACAACCCCGCCGCCGCCGTCGCCAACTTCGGTCGCGCGCTGAAACCCGGCGGGAAACTTTTCCTGTATGTCCCCTGGATGTGGCGCTACCACGCCCCGCGCGACCTGATGTTCCAGGATTACCAGCGCCTCAGCCGCGACGGCATGGCCTACCTGCTGCGTGATTTCGAGGCGGTGACGCTATACCCCCTGCGCGGCAAATACTCCGCCATCCTCAACATGCTGAAATTCTGGAAATCATCGGTCGAGCGCCGCTTCGGTGGCCGGGTCAACCGCCTGGTCGACGCCGGCGCCAGCGACTGGCGCAACACCATCCAGACCAGCGGCTTCTTCGCCGAGGCCCGAAAACCAGAGGGCGACGATGCCGGTTAAAATCCACCGCCTGCTGGACGCCCCAATCATCCACCCCGGCCTTGACCCCAGTCTCGGCGACAACATCAACGGCCCCTCGCTGATCCGGGTGCCTGAATGGATCGTCAGCCCCCTCGCCCGATACTACCTGTACTTCGCCCACCACGAGGGCAAATCGATCCGCCTTGCCTACGCCGACACCCTGACCGGCCCCTGGCGCATCCATCGCCCCGGCGCCATTCGCCTCGACCAGACCCCCCTGCCGCAAACCCCGCCGTCGGTGCCGCAACCGGCCTGGGCGGTGGCCAAGGGTGTCGAAGGCCTCTACCCCCACATCGCCTCGCCGGATGTCCATATCGATACTGCCCAGCGCCGCCTGACGATGTATTTCCACGGCCTGGACCACAGCGGCGAACAGGTCAGCCTGACAGCCACCTCGTCGGATGGGTTGAATTGGCAGCTAGCCGGCCCGATGATCGACCAGGTCTATCTCCGAGCCTTCCATCACGGCGGCACCGGCTATGCCATGGCCTGGGCCGGGCAGATCCTCCATGCGACCCCCAATGGCGGGTTCGAGCCTGGCCCGATGCCGTTCCCGCCCGGCCACCGCCATTGCGCCGTGCTGGTCCGGGGCAACATCTTGCACGTCCTCTGGACCCGCATCGGCGACGCGCCGGAGCGGATCCTGCACTCCACCATCGGTCTGTCGGGCAACTGGCAGGACTGGCGCCTCGGCGACACCGCGCAAGTGCTGCGGCCCGAGCGATCATGGGAAGGCGCCGACCTGCCCATCACCGCATCGGAGATCGGCACCGCGACCCACTTTGAGCACGCCCTGCGCGATCCCTGTTTCTTCGAGGAATCCGGGCGCCTGTATCTGATCTACGCCGGCGGCGGCGAGGCTGCACTGGGGTTGGCGGAGATCACCGGCCTCTGATCAGGCGGTTGCGATCCGGCCGTGATCAGGCCGCTCAGCAGTCGAATGCGCCGGCCAGGAACATGTCCCGGGCTTTCGAGCGGCTCAACTTGCCCGACGAGGTGCGCGGTAACGCGCCGGGCGCGCACAGTGCCACCTGGGCCTCAATCCCGCAAATCTTGCGTACTGCGGCACCGATTGCGGCGCGAAAGGCTTCGCGCTCCGCGGGCTCACGGCGACGGCATTCAACAACCAGACCGACACGCTCGTTCTCCGGACCGTCATCGCCTTCATCGGCCAGCTGAAAGGCAGCCACGCTGCCCTCCTTGGCGCCGTCAACGTGCGTCTCGACCAACCATTCGATGTCCTGGGGCCAGATGTTGCGGCCATTGACGATGATTAGATCCTTGACCCGGCCGGTCACGATAACCTCGTCGCCACGCATGTAACCGAGATCGCCGGTATCGAGCCAGCCATCGTGCGACAGCACCCGCGCGGTCTCCTCCGGGTTACCGAAATAGCCCTTCATCAAGCTTGGCCCACTGATGAAGATCTGCCCGACATGGCCTTGCGGCAGGATGCCGCCCGCATCATCTCGGATCTCAAGCTGGTGATCGGGAAGCGGCTTGCCGCAAATGGCGAACTCGCGGCTGCGCCCGCCGGCACCCGGGACAACCGCGATGCGCTCGTCGCGCAACCGATCGGTGTCAACCAATTCGGTACGCGCCCCCGCACCCACTGGCGCAAAGGTCAACCCGAGCGCCGCCTCGGCCATACCATAGCTCGGCAGGAAGCTCTCGCTCCGGAAACCGTACGGCGCGAAAGTCCCGGCGAAATTGTTCAGATTGGCAATCTTGATGATGTCGCCTCCAATCCCGGCGATGCGCCACGACGACAGGTCTAGCGTAGCAGCGGGTCGCGCCCGGCGCGCGGCGAGATCATAACCAAACGACGGCGCATAGGTCATGGTGCCGCGGTTCCGACTGATCAGCTCCAGCCAGATACCTGGCCGAAGGATAAAATCCCGCGTCGTCAGATAGTCGGCGCTCATCTGGCAGGCGATAGGAACCATCACGCAACCAACCAGCCCCATATCATGATAATATGGCAGCCAGCTGACCCCTCGGTCGCCTTCGCGAAGTTCTAGACCGTGGACCGACATAGCGCGGATGTTTGCCATCATCGCGCCATGCGTCACCGCGACACCCTTGGGATCGCTGGTGGTACCGGACGAGAACTGCAGATAGGCGATTTCGTCGGAATTTGGCGCGCTAACGAGCGGCAAAGTCGATGCCGCATTGTCGAGATCCGCCAGCGTCCCGACAAAGGCCAGCGCCCGGTCGGAAAGTGACTCAGCGATCCAGTCGCGGAACATCTGCGGCGCGACCGCCGCCGAGATGTCGGCAACATCGGCGATACGGCGCAACTGCTCGCCGTAGGCGACGCGCGAGCCAAAGGCGCTGGGAAGTGGCACTGGACAAGGCACCAGCCGGGCATAGAGACAACCCATCAATGCCCGCGAAAAATCCGCCTCGGTCTCGGCAACAATCGCTACCCGGTCGCCAGGCTGCAATCCACGCGCCAGAAACCGCCCGGCCACCGCCAGCGCATCCTCGCGCATTTGCGCCCAGGTGATCAGATCCGCCAGCTCGCCACGAGCAGTATAGAAGTTCATGCCGCCGACACCGCCCGCGGCATAATCAAGCGCATCGGTCAGCGTGGCGAAGTCGCCAAGCCGCTTGCCGATCGCATTGTCAGTGGGTGTCGGCGAAAGCGCCGGCATTTATTAACCCTATCCCTCGGTTCTCCCGGCATGACAGTTACCGGCGTCGCTTGATTTGTCGTGGCGGATATCACTTGTCCAGCGTTAGATAAAGCCTTAGAGCCTGACCGGAAAGTAGTTGAGCCATATCGGCATATTATGATTCACCGTCTTTGTTCGGAAGATGGAGGACCAGATGCCTTGGAACGATACCGCTCGGGTTGAGCATAGACGGAGTTGCGCGCGCTATCCAAG
>DATLAW010000042.1:0-29270 GCA_035527255.1 Thermohalobaculum sp.
CCACCTGCAACCCCAGGCTCAGATGGCGGAAGACGGTACCGATGAACAGCACCGCGACGATGGCGTGGAACGGGTGGGCATACAGCGCCAGCACCTCCGCATGCTCGCCCCCCACAGCCCCCGAAAACGGGATCACGAACAATATCGTCAGCGGGATCATCGCCACCGCCGAGACCCGCTGCATCCACCAGTGATGGGTGCCGTTGCCGGCGGAGCCCAGGCCCGAGACCCGGGCGCGTGCGGTCTTGTACGTCATCTGGACCCCCTCACGCGAACAGCCACAACAGCACCGTCAGCACGCCCGAGCAGATGACCACCGCCATCCCGCTGCGCTCAACCGTCTCGATCTCGAAGCCGTGGCCCATGTCCCAGAATAGATGCCGGATGCCGTTCAGCATGTGATAGGCCAGCGCCCAGGTTGAGCCCAGCAGCACCAGATACCCGATCCACGAGGTCAGCAGTCCGTCGACGGTGGCGAAATAACCCGCACCGGTCGCGGCGGCCAACAGCCACCAAACCACCAGAACCGCCTCCAGCGCCAACCCAACCCCGGTTATCCGGTGGATGATCGACAACATCGAGGTCAGCTGCGGCCGATAAATCTGCAAGTGCGGCGATAAAGGGCGGTTGCCCCGATTCACATCTGCCATCGCAAGCTCCAGGTGATCCCAAATGGTCTTGGGGATTGTTTGTAGAGTGCGACAGCAACCCTTTCCAGACCAAAAACGCCGCAAGTGCGAAATGAGATCGCTCCAGACAGCGGTGGCGGCGGCGAAATTTACCTTGACTCGTTCATCGTTGAACTACTTAATGGTTTAACGCTAAATGAAATAAATATGACCACTCGAGGATACGGATATGCACAGACGTAACTTTCTGAAGATTGCCGGGTCCACGGCAGTTATCGTTGCAGCGGGCGGCGCCGGCTTTGTCGCAACCCGCACCCCGACGGCTGCGCTCAAGCCCTGGAAGACGGCGGGATCAGTCTATCCCGATCCCCTGCGCCGGGCCTTGTCCTACGCCATCCTGGCACCCAATCCGCATAACCGCCAACCCTGGATCATCGGCCTGAAAGGCGAGACCGAGGCGGTGGTTACCTGTGATCTCGAACGGCTGCTTCCCCAAACCGACCCTTTCGGCAGACAAATCGTGATCGGGCTGGGGTGTTTTCTGGAACTGTTTTCGATCGCCGCATCCGATCAGGGCTTCCGGGCCGAGATCCGGTATTTTCCCGAGGGTCAGCCGGATCAGATGCTGGACCGGCGGCCGATTGCCCATCTGTCGCTCAGCAAGCAACCCGGCCTGGTGGCCGATCCGCTGTTCGTCCATACCTTGTCGCGCCATACCAACCGGACCCCCTATGATACAGACCGGGCTGTCGGCGACGACCTGCTGCGGCGCTTGCGCGATGCGCCTGCCGGCAGTCCCCATATCGGCACCGCGAACCGCGGCACCCTGTTGCAGGATCTGAGAAACCTCACCGCAGGCGCCATGCTTGCCGAGATGCAAAACCCCGAGGCCAATCGCGAGAGTATCGACCTGATGCGCATCGGACGGGCCGAGATCGAGACCAATCCAGATGGCATCTCGCTGGGTGGCGCCTTCCTCGAAGCCTTGAGCATGGCCGGCGTATTGACCCGGAAAAGCCTTGCCGATCCAGCCTCGCGCTCCTATCGAATAGCCCTCGACATGATCGAGGAAGCGGCTATGGCCACCATGGGTTTCGTCTGGATCAACACCATCGGCAATGACCGGGCCGCGCAAATCGACGCCGGGCGCGCCTATCTGCGGGTCGCACTTCAGGCCACCGCCGATCAGCTTGCCATGCAACCGATGAGCCAGGCCCTGCAGGAATACGCCGCGATGGCGCCCTACTTCCAGACCCTCCATGACCGGCTGACCAGCCGACCCGGCGAACGGGTGCAAATGTTGGCTCGATTGGGCTATGCCAACCAGGTCGGCCCGGCGCCGCGTTGGCCGCTCAAGACCAGATTGAGGGAAAGCTGATCTTGGCACCGAACGCAGAGCTGCCCGCAGAACCTCCGGCATTTCGCTTGCTCACCGAAATCGGAATCATCGAGCAATTGGCCCGCAACCGGCTCGAGCGCAGCCTGCCCGATGGCATCAAGGTCTCTCAGTTCATCGTCCTGAACCACCTGGTGCGCCTGGGCGGCGCCTGGAGTCCGGTTTGGCTCGCCGACGCTTTCCAGGTAACCAAGGGGGCAATGACCAATACCCTGCAGCGCCTTGATAAGCGCGGATTGGTTCAGATTGTCGCCGATCCGAGCGATGGGCGCGGAAAGCTGGTCAGCATCACCCAGGCTGGCCGAAACATGCGCGCGCGTTGCCTGGAAAGCATCGGCCCATTGCTCGACGAACTTTCGAGCGAACTCTCGACCAAGGACGTCGCATCGGTCCTTCCGATCCTGGAAAAAGTCAGGAAACATTTGGACGCGCACAGATCATAGGGCTGGCGACGCGCAGTGTCGGCAATCCGGTCTCCCGGCCCTCACCCGTCGCTGAACATCGCCTTGACCCGTTCCATGTCATAGCGTTGCTCGGTCAGGTTCTCGGCGTCCCACTCACTGCGCTCGGCCTCGAAGAAGTCGCCGCCATAGACATGGATCGCTCCGGTCAGTTTCGGGATCGGGTTGGTCACCGAATGGATGATGTCCTTGCCCATTGGTGCCACGTCCCCGGTTGCCAGCGCCTTGGCCCCGGCGGCCTCGATGTGGCCGTTTGGGTCATCCTTGATGCGGCGCCAGAAGATGTTGTCCTCGCGCCCGTTATAAATGCCGATCACCGCCCACATCTCGTGATTATGCGGCATCACCGTCATGCTGGGTTTCCAGACCAGGTTCAGGATCGTCAACTCGGGCGATTTATAAATCGGCGTGATCCCGCTGGTTGTCGGCTCACCTACCGCCGCCAGCACGGCCGCCGGGTTGCTCATCGCCCGCCTGACCACTTCGGCCACCGATTTGTGGGTCGGATCCTGGCGCACTGCCGCCAGGCAATCATCGACAAAATGCTCAAGGTTCAGCATCGCTTTCTCCCAGGTTGCACCCTCGCGACCGGGCTAAAAATTGCCCATTCCCGTCCACGTCGTAGACTAACCGATCACCGATCTGCCCGCAACTTTGGCGCAAATCCGTCTGTTCCCTCGCACCTTAAAGATCAAATCTTGAATTTGATCGGTTGACGGGCATCGACCCCCCGCCCAGTATCCCGCAGTACGTTTCTTAAAAGGGAGAGAAGTAATGAAGCGCCTGATCGCTGCCGCGACCTTTGCGGCCTTCACCACCTCCGCCATCGCCGCCGACCTGAACATCTGCGTCGAGGGCGCCTACCCGCCGTTCTCCGAGATCAACGCTGCCGGCGAGGTCGTCGGCTTCGACATCGACATCGCCAACGCCGTCTGCGCCCACATGGGCAACAGCTGCACCATGGTCCAGTCCGAATGGGACGGCATCATCCCGGCGCTGCTGGAGGGCAAATGCGACGCCATTATCGCCTCGATGTCGATCACCGAGGAGCGCAAGCAGCGGGTCGACTTCTCGGAGAAATACTACAACACCCCGGCCCGCTTCTCCGCCAAGGCAGACGCCGGTCTGACCGACACGCCCGAGGGGCTCAAGGGCAAGACCGTCGGCTTGCAGCGCGGCACCATCTTCCAGGACTTCATGGAAGGCGCGATGCCGGATGTCACGCTCAAGCTCTACGGCACCCAGGATGAGGTCTATCTCGACCTCGCCGCCGGGCGCGTCGATGCCATCTTCGCCGACTCGGTGGCGACCTCGGACGGTTTCCTGAAGACCGATGCTGGCAAGGGCTTCGCCTTCTTCGGCGGTGACTACACCGAGGAGAAGTATTTCGGCGTCGGCGCCGGCATCGCCGTGCGCAAGGGCGAGGACGCGCTGCGCAACGGCTTCTCGGCCGCGATCAAGAAAATCCGCGACTCGGGCGAGTACAAGGCGATCAACGACAAGTATTTCGAGGTCGATATCTACGGCGGCTAAGGCCGCTTGACCTGTGTTCCCCGGCGGTTCGCCGCCGGGGTTTCCAGCGCCACGGTCCGGGCGCGGCCACGGACGCCATCGGGGGGCTAGCGGGATAATTGGATAACCTGATCAACTTTGCCCCGTTGCTGGGGCGCGGCGTTCTGGTCACCATCAGCGTGGCCGTTCTGGCGCTTTTTCTGGCCACCTTTCTCGGCGCCTTGGGGGCTGCGGCCAAGCTTTCGCCCAACCTCGCGCCCAGGGCGGTTGCCCAAGGTTACACCACCATCGTGCGCGGCGTTCCCGACCTGGTGCTGATCCTGCTGATCTATTTTGGCGGCCAGCGGCTGCTGAACGGCGCCGGCGGTCTGTTCGGCGCCAGTCACATGGATATCTCGAAGTTCTGGGCCGGGGTGATCTCGATTGGCTTCATCTACGGCGCCTATCTGACCGAGACCTTCCGCGGCGCCTATATGGCAGTGCCGCGCGGCCAGGCCGAGGCGGCCCGGGCGCTGGGCGTCAAGCCACTGGTGATCCTGTGGAAGGTGCTGCTGCCCCAGATCATGCGCGTCGCCCTGCCGGGCTACGGCAATGTTTGGATGGTCCTGATCAAATCCACCGCCGTCATCTCGGTCATCGGTCTCGGTGATCTGGTCGGGCTGGCCGACAAGGCCGGCAAGGCGACGCGCCAGCCCTTCGTGTTCATGGCGGCGGTAATCCTGATCTATCTGGCCATCACCTGGGTCTCCAGCCAGATGCTCCGGCGGGCGGATACCTGGGCGAATCGGGGGCAGGGCGCATGAATTTCGATCTGGTCTTCAAGCATTGGGATCTGTTTCTCGGCGGCATCTGGGTTTCTTTGCACCTGACCGCGCTGGCGCTGTTTTTCGGCTTCCTGATCGCCCTTCCGGCCTCGTTGTCACTGTCCCGGAAATCGCGGTTCTCGCCGCTGGTCGGGGCCTATGTCTATGTCTTTCGCGGCACCCCGCTGCTGGTCCAGACCTACCTGATCTATTACGGCCTGGCGCAATTCGACTTTGTGAAGGAAAGCTGGGCCTGGATATTCCTGCGCGAGGCCTGGTGGTGCGCGGTGATCACCTTCTCGCTGAACTCCGGCGCCTACACCGCCGAGATCCTGCGCGGCGCCATCACCACCACCCCGAAAGGCGAGCTTGAGGGCGCCAAATCGGTCGGCCTCAGTGACCGGCAAGTAACCTGGCTGGTTCTGCTGCCCTCGGCCATGCGCCGCGCTCTGCCGCAATACGGCAACGAGGTCGTCTTCATGCTGCACGGCAGCGTCGTCGCCAGCATCATCACGATCCAGGACATCCTCGGCGTCGGCCGCCTGGTAAACTCGAAATACTACATCGCCTACGAGGGCATTCTGGCCGCGGCTGCTCTCTATATGATCATCACCTACCTGCTGGTCCGCCTGTTCCGCCTGATCGAGGAGCGCTACCTCAAGCACCTCAACATGGACGTCGGCAAAGCCCGAACCCTACCCGGCACCATCGAGGGCATCCCGGCGATGCGGTGAGCGGGGCGTAGGTCAACGAACCATTTACATTGGGAGTTCCCGCCGGATTGCCGAGAAACGCAGGGTGCGCATTCTGCGCACCATTCGCGAGGGGCGAACAAGTGCGGCTTGCCTGGTCACGCGCCAGTCTTTACAGAAAATGATCCGATCATGCAGTCGAGTCGACAGCACTCCCAAAACACCCAAATAACACCCCCAAAACACCCCTAAAACACTCCCGAAGGAATCCCAGCCCATCACCGCCTCGGCATCAACGCCCAGTAGTCGAAATCCAGCACAACGCCCGGCGCATATTTGCCGTCCGGCCCGCGCAGGACCATCTCGCCCGCCGGGGCGTTTTTGACCGCCACCAACCGCAGCCGCAACGCTCCCACCGAAGGCACCGCAGTATCGG
This sequence comes from Thermohalobaculum sp., assembly GCA_035527255.1. GTDB lineage: Bacteria > Pseudomonadota > Alphaproteobacteria > Rhodobacterales > Rhodobacteraceae > Thermohalobaculum. The sequence continues at coordinate 5,930 of DATLAW010000042.1, forward strand.
CCCTGTCCAGCATTTCGGACCAGGCGTAGATCGTGTCGCCTGCGAAGCACGGTGCCGCATGGGCGCCCGCATTGATGCCCGCAATCAGTTGTGCATTGCCTAGTCCGTTGAAGCTAAGTGCCCGCGCCATCGAGATAATATGGCCACCATAGATCAACCTCGGCTCGCCACCCCGCGCCGCCGGATCGAAATGTACCCGGGCCGTGTTCTGCCACAGCCGGGTCGCCAGCATGTGCTCGGCTTCCTCCAGCATGCAGCCGTCGACATGGTCGATCTTTTCGCCCGGCGTGTAGTCGTCCCAATAGTGCGGCGAGCCTGCCAACACCTTGTTGTAGTTGGCGAAATCCAGCCCCTCTGGCACCACCAGCGCCCGCGCCGCCACCACATCCGCCAGATCAGGCACCACCGCCACCCGTGCTGGACTGGCAGCGTCACGTTTGCGGACCATCACCCACCGGCAATACTCGATCACCGCCTCGCGCCGCTGGTTCACACCGGTCGACCGGACCCAAACCACACCGGTTTTCCCATTGGAATTCTCTTTAAGTCCAATGACCTCCGAGGTCGTTGTCAGCGTGTCCCCCGGATAGACCGGCGCCAGGAACCGGCCCTCCGCATAGCCCAGATTGGCCACCGCATTCAACGAGATATCCGGCACAGTCTTGCCAAACACCACATGAAACGCCGCCAGATCATCCAGCGGACTGGCCGGAAAGCCGCAAGTACGGGCAAATTCATCTGACGATTGCAGGGCAAAACGGCTCGGATAAAGCGCCCCATAAAGCGCCCGATCCCCCAGCGTCACGGTGCGCGGGGTCGCGTGCACCAGCCGTTGGCCGATCTGGTAGTCCTCGAAGAAATTCCCCGGATTGGTCTTGGACATGATGCCTCGCGTCGGGAGAAACTGGGTTATTTCAGCCGCTTATGGGGGATCCGGTCGCCTTTGCAAGCGCAACATCACACCCCTCGCCGCGGCGGTGTGCGCCACGGTGATTGGGTCAGCACGAATCGAATAGCGCCCGGTGCTCAGTCTTCGAACTTGAAGGACACCTTGAGTTTCGTACGGTAGGCTTTGACCTTGCCGTCCTCGATCACCAGATCCTGCTCGGTCACCTCGGCGACTCGCAGGTCGCGCAGCGACTTGGACGCTCGATCGACCGCCGCCTTCGCCGCCTTCTCCCAAGAATCCGGGTGCGTGCCGACCAGTTCGATGACCTTGTAAACACTATCGGGCATTGGTTTTTCCTCCACTCAAGACATGGCGCGCCAACGGCGCCGGAGATGCCGGACGAGTCAGGAGATACGCCCCGGAGATCGTCAGGCAACAACCATTCTCGTCAATGGGAACGCCGCTGTCGAGGGCCTGCCGGAAATCGGCGCACTGGCCACCGCGTGGCGGATGCCGGCGTCGTCCGACCGGCGGGGTCACCAAGCGTTCATCGCGCCCTTATCGCGGAAAAGGACTGACGCCCAGCAGCGGCCCATGGATCGCAACAATTACCACGAAGACCACCACCGTGATAACCACATGACGGACCAGCCCAGCCCGGTCACCCTTACCCGGCCGCTCCCAGGCCCCATCGCGGCGGTTCGATCCGATCATCGCCACCACCGCCCACAACAGCATTCCGCCAAACAGAATCATCGCCGCCAGATCACCGTTGACCAGCAGATGCGCCAGCGCCCAGACCTTCACCCCCGCCAGCATCGGATGGCGGATGTAGTGCTTCGCGCCGCTCTTGGCATCCTTCGCGCCGACCAGAAAAACAGCAATCAACATCAACAGGTTATTCAGATGAACCGTCCAGGTGGGCGGGCTCCAGACCTCGATAAAATCGGCCTGCCGGAAGCCGACCACCATCATCACAACCGCACCCAGCGAGACCAGCGCGAAGACCGCTTTGTATGGCTTCTCACCGAGCCGCGCGATCACGCTGGCGCGCCGGTCTGGCAGGTATATCGGGAACAAATGGCTGGCCCACCAAAGCCCAAGCCCAAAGATCATCAAGGTCATCACGCTGCTCCCGCTTCCAGATTAGCCGCTTCCAGCGCGGCAATTGCCTCAGCCTGCATCAGCAGGCGCTTGGCGTTCTCGACATGCAAATTCTCGACCAGTTGACCATCCACCACAGCCACGCCGCGACCTTCGGCCTCGGCCTCGGCCTCACTAAACGCATCGACATAGCGCCGGGCGAGGTCCAGGTCGGCCGCCGAGGGTCCGAAAATCTCGTTGGCCACCGCAATCTGCGAGGGGTGTATCAGGGTCTTGCCGTCAAACCCCATTTCGCGGCCCTGGATACAACTCAGCCGCAGCCGGTCCTGGTCCTGAATGGCGTTGTGGACACCGTCCAGAATCGACATCTTGTAGGCACGTGCCGCCAGCACACATAGACCTAGTGCCGTGACCACAGGCGCGCGGGACTCGGTGTGTACGGCATGCAGCTCCTTGACCAGATCGTTTGTGCCCATCACCAAGCACGACAACCGGGGCGACGAGCCAGCAATTTGTGGTGCGTTGAGCATCGCAAGCGGGGTCTCCATCATCGCCCATATCCGGGTCCGCTCCGGCGCTCCGAGAGTGGCCAACAGGGCCGCCACACGCTGGACCGTGGCGGCATCCTCGACCTTCGGCACCAGAATCGCATCCGGCCCGACGATGGCCGCCATCTCCAGATCGGCCACCCCCCAAGGGGTGTCCAACCCATTGATCCGGATGATCACTTCGCGGCTGCCAAACGGGCGTTGTCGCACCGTCTCGGCCACCAACCCGCGCGCGGTCTCCTTCTCCGCCAGTCCAACGGCGTCCTCCAGATCGAGGATCAACCCATCGGCTGGCAGGCTGCGAGCCTTGTGCAGCGCCCGTTCCCGTGAGCCAGGCATATAAAGGACGGAACGGCGCGGGCGGGAGATGTTCGGCATGTCGTGTCGCCCCGTGGCAAGTCGCGTGTGCAGGTCAGAATTCGCGCCGAACCCTATGCCGCAGCGCAGCACCGTGCAAGACCAGCCTAACCGGCATTGCGTCGCGGCCTTGCCTCAGGCAGGATTGTCGCTGGTGAGACGCAAGGTAAGCCCATGCCCCAAAACAACATTCTGCCCCCCGAGGGGACCAAAAAGCCCGATGCCGACACCTTCGGCCGGGCATTGGGGCCAGGGATCGGGCTCAACTTGCTGGTCAGCGACGTCGAGGCGGCGGCACGATTCCAGGCCCAGGTGCTGGACGCCGTGGTCGCCTACTGGGACCGCGACTTCGCGATCCTGCGGGCCCCCGAAACGGCCGGTGGAGCTGTCTGGATGCTGCACAGCGACCGCAGCTACCGCAACCATCCGCTCAGCGGCATTGCCGAAGCCGCCGAAGGACGCGGCGCCGGGGCTGAACTGCGCCTCTATGGCCGCGATCCCGATCAGGCTGAGGCGGTGGCGAGGGCGATCGGCGGCGTGGTTCTGGCTGTTGCTGCCGACAAGCCGCACGGGGTGCGCGAGGCCCGCACGGGGTGCGCGAGGCCTATATTCTGGACCCGGAGGGCTATTGCTGGGTGCCAACGATGGCAAAGGTCGGTCAGGACGCCGAAGATTCACCGCATTTTAGGCTGTCTCTGCCAATCTGGACCAGCGAATCGCCCTTGGGGAACCCTGGGGTCAACCGGGGCGAACCTCTTGCCCCATGACCGAGAGGCACCCTGGCCCAAAGGCTCCAGAATCTGGCGTTTTCTCCTCTCATCCCTTGTGGCCCCCGGAATGGGAAATGGTGCCCTGAAAGGTGACTGTGATGAAACGCGCTCTTGTGTCCGCCCTCGTCCTTGCGACAATCGTCGGGTCCGTGCTGCCCGTAACACCTGCCGTAGGGCAGATGCCCGGCACGCAAATGATGTGTGCTAAACGGACCAATATGATCCGCCAGCTCGACGAAAAATATGGCGAATCGCGCCGCTCGATGGGCTTGGCCCAAGGCCGCGGCGTGGTCGAGATGTTCGCGTCCGAGAAGACCGGAAGCTGGACCATTCTGCTGACCAGTCCGCAAGGCACTACCTGCCTGATGGCAGCTGGCGAGGCGTTCCAGATTGAGCCGGTGAAGGCGGTGGGCAACCCGACCTGACCGGCTCGCGCGCCAACACTTTTTCTACCCTCGGTCCCTCATAGCGGCGTCGGCGCTCTTGCCTTTAACCCCAATATGGTGCAGTGCAACGCCCGATCCGTTCCGCGATGCTGTCCTCGGCCCGGTTGGGCAGGATCGGGCGACGTGGTCGAGCGAAGGATAATTACTTCTGAACGCAATCCTGGGAGAAACTGATGTCGAGACGCAAAATCGCGCTGATTGGCGCCGGTCAGATCGGCGGCACGCTGGCGCATCTGGCGGGTCTGAAGGAACTGGGCGACGTGGTTTTGTTCGACATCGCCGAGGGTGTCCCGCAGGGCAAGGCGCTGGATATCGCCGAATCGAGCCCGGTCGACGGCTTCGACGCTGCCTTCATTGGCGCCAACGACTACTCCGCCATCGACGGCGCCGATGTCTGCATCGTCACCGCTGGCATCGCCCGCAAGCCGGGCATGAGCCGCGACGACCTGCTGGGCATCAACCTCAAAGTTATGAAATCGGTCGGCGAGGGCATTGCCAAACACGCCCCGAACGCTTTCGTCATCTGCATCACCAACCCGCTCGACGCCATGGTCTGGGCGTTGCAGAAATTCTCAGGTATGCCGACCCAGATGGTCGTCGGTATGGCCGGTGTGCTCGATTCGGCCCGGTTTCGCTATTTCCTCGCTGAGGAGTTCAATGTTTCGGTCAAGGACGTCACCGCCTTCGTCCTTGGCGGCCACGGCGACACCATGGTGCCGCTGACCCGCTATTCCACCGTCGCCGGCATCCCGTTGCCCGACCTGATCAAGATGGGTTGGACCACGCAGGAGAACATTGACGCCATCGTCCAGCGCACCCGTGACGGCGGGGCCGAGATCGTTGGCCTGCTGAAAACCGGCTCGGCCTTCTATGCCCCCGCCGCTTCAGCCATCGCCATGGCGGAGAGCTACCTGAAAGACCAGCGCCGGGTATTGCCCGCCGCCGCCTATGTCGACGGCGCCTACGGGCTGAAGGATCTTTATCTGGGCGTGCCGGTGGTGATTGGCGCGAACGGCATTGAAAGGGTCATCGAGATCAGCCTGAACAAGGACGAGAAGGTGATGCTCGACAAGTCGGTGGCCGCCGTCGATGGCCTGATTGACGCCTGCAAAGCAATCGACCCGAGCCTGGGCTGAGAACTCGAAGAATTCACCTGAAGCGGCGGCCTCGGCGAGGTCGCCTCATTTTTTGTGCGATGCGAATTCTCTCTGGTATACCACATACCTGAAGTTTATGATCAATGCTGCGGCCCGACCCGGCGCCTGCGCGGTTGCGGCTTGAGGGTGGCCACTGTAAACCCGCCTGACCAGCGCGGGATGCTTCGAGGAGGACGACACCAAGATGAACATCCACGAATATCAGGCGAAGCAAATCCTCAAGGCCTACGGTGCCCCAGTCTCCGAAGGCGTCGCGGTGCTCGATGCGGCGAATGCCCGCGCGGCGGCGGATCAACTCGGCGGCCCGGTTTGGGTGGTCAAAGCCCAGATCCACGCCGGCGGACGCGGCAAGGGCACGTTCAAGGAGGCCGAAGCAGGCGACAAGGGCGGTGTCCGTATCGCCCGTTCGGCCGACGAGGCGGTTGCCTTCACCCAACAAATGCTGGGGCATACCCTGGTCACCCACCAGACCGGCCCGGCCGGCAAGCAGGTCAACCGCATCTATCTCGAGGCCGGCGCCGCCATCGCGCGGGAATTGTATCTCTCGATGCTGGTCGACCGCGATAGCTCGCGCATCTCGTTCATCGTCTCGACCGAGGGCGGCATGGACATCGAGGAGGTTGCCCATGCGACGCCGGAGAAGATCCTGACCTTCACGGTCGACCCGGCCACCGGCATCCAGCCCTTCCATGGCCGCAAGGTCGCCTCCGCCCTCGGGCTCGAAGGCCCGGCGGTGCGCGATTGCGTGCAGCTGATCAACACGCTCTACAAACTGTTCGTCGAGAAAGACTGTTCGATGGTCGAGATCAACCCGCTGATCGTGACCGAGGAGGGCAAGCTGGTCTGCCTCGACTGCAAGATGAATTTCGATTCGAACGCGCTGTATCGCCAAAAAGATGTGGCCGAGCTGCAGGACGAAACCGAAGAAGACGCCAAGGAACTGGAAGCCGCGAAGCACGACCTCAACTACATCGCGCTCGATGGCGAGATCGGCTGCATGGTCAACGGCGCCGGGCTGGCGATGGCGACCATGGACATCATCAAGCTGTATGGCTCGGCCCCGGCCAACTTCCTCGATGTCGGCGGCGGCGCCACCAAGGAGAAAGTGACCGAGGCGTTCAAGATCATCACTTCGGACCCCAAGGTAAAGGGCATCCTGGTCAACATCTTCGGCGGCATCATGCGCTGCGACGTCATCGCCGAGGGCGTGGTCGCGGCGGTCAAGGAGGTCGGCCTCCAGGTGCCGCTGGTGGTCCGCCTCGAAGGTACCAACGTGGAACTCGGCAAGCAGATCATCAACGACAGCGGCCTGAACGTGATCGCGGCGGACAATCTGGCCGATGCGGCGGCGAAGATCGTGAAGGCGGTTAAGGGGTGACGGTTTTGGACCGGTCTGCTGAATCCGACGATGTCGCGCCGGCAGAGTGTGGATTTCCTTCTTGGTTCGGCGACTCCGGTGACCTGCCAGAAGATGCTGTTGGTTGCCCAGTATCGGAGGCGGCAATGTCTCAATATATGGAGGATTGCCATCTACGATACTGTGTCGATGAAGAAGCGACCACGTTCTCAGCCTTTCTGCTACGCGAAAGCTTCTTCTTTCCAAATCGGCAGTTTTGGATTTGGTCCTGCGAGAATCGCCGGCGTCGGACGTGGGACATTATCGTTGGACAGGGAATGAGCCCATTCTTTGGGGAAACACGGGAGTGCGTCTGGATGCATGGCGAACGGAACAGCGTGTGCTATTCACCACGCGATTTGCTCCTCAGAGAATACCCGGAACACATTAACGTGTCAGGAAAGGCGAACTGAAATGTCCGTACTCGTCGACGAAAACACCAAGGTGATCTGTCAGGGCTTTACCGGCGCTCAGGGCACTTTCCACTCCGAGCAGGCAATCGCCTACGGCACCCAGATGGTCGGCGGCGTGACGCCCGGCAAGGGTGGCACCCGCCATATCGGCTTGCCGGTCTTCGATACGGTGGGTGAGGCGGTCGCCACCACCGGCGCCAATGCCAGCGTGATCTATGTGCCGCCGCCGTTCGCGGCGGACGCGATCCTCGAGGCGATCGATGCGGGCCTGCCGCTGATCATCTGCATCACCGAGGGCATTCCGGTGCTCGACATGATGCGGGTCAAGCGGGCGCTCGATGGCTCGGCCTCGCGCCTGATCGGGCCGAACTGCCCCGGCATCATCACGCCCGATGCCTGCAAGATCGGCATCATGCCGGGTCACATCCACCGGCGCGGCAATGTCGGCATCGTCAGCCGCTCCGGCACCCTGACCTACGAGGCGGTGGCGCAGACCACCGCCGCCGGGCTCGGCCAATCCACCTGCATCGGCATCGGAGGCGACCCGATCAAGGGCACCGAGCATATCGATTGCCTCGAAATGTTCCTCGCCGACCCGGAGACCAAATCGATCATCATGATCGGCGAGATCGGCGGCTCGGCCGAGGAAGACGCCGCGCAGTTCGTCGCCGACGAGGCGAAAAAGGGCCGCTCGAAGCCGATTGCGGGCTTCATCGCCGGGCGCACGGCGCCTCCGGGACGGCGCATGGGGCACGCCGGCGCGATCATCTCCGGCGGCAAGGGCGGCGCCGAGGACAAGATCGAGGCCATGCTGGCGGCCGGAATCGTCGTCGCCGACAGCCCTGCCGGGCTTGGCGAGGCATTGCTTAAAGCGATCGGCCACTAGGGAACTGTTGCCTGACCATGAGATTTCGCGAGGCGGTCGCCGTTTGTTTTCAGGATTACTGGACCTTCTCCGGCCGCGCCAGCCGGTCGGAGTACTGGTGGTTCTTTCTGTTCATAATTGTCGGATCGCTCGTGCTCGCCCTCATTGACCGAGCGCTCTTCGGCGAAGACATGCTGCTGGGGTTCGGCGGTCTTTTCAGCCTGTTTACCATCCTGCCGCAAGCCGCCGTTGCCTGGCGGCGGATGCACGACACCGGCCGCTCCGGATTTTTCAATCTGTTGCCGGGCATCCCGCTGGTTCCGGTGTTCCATAGCGTATTGCGGCCGGGTAACTCGATCGACCCGTCGGTCGTGGTCATACTCGCGGGGCTTGCGTTCATTCTGTCGCTCGTGGTCCTGGTTCTGCTCATTCTGCCCAGCCAGCCCGGCCGAAACCGGTATGATACGGCGGCGCCGGATTGACTGGAAATCACGCGCCCGGCCGCCAATAAGTTCTTGGCAAGGCTTTGCATTAAGTATTTGCTGGGTAATACTACGCTGGGCGGTTCTTGAATGGGCCGCCCAAACCGTCTATGGGCGAGAACGTCTACGCGCGAGCCAGTGCTCCGCCACCAGAGGACAGGAGGGTCGCAAGGCTCTCCCGGCAATCGATGAATGAACAGAGCTTGAACGGCCAGTTCCACGCTTCTTCTTTCCTCCAGGGCCACAATGCCCAATATATCGAACAACTCCACGCCCGCTACGCTGCGGATCCAGGCTCGGTCGATCCGTCCTGGGCCGCTTTCTTCAAGGCGCTGGGCGATGAGCCATCGGACATAGCCGACGAGGCTGGAGGCGCCCCCTGGGCGCGGGCCGACTGGCCACCCGCCGATACCAGTGAATCGGTCGCGGCACTGGACGGCAACTGGGACACCGTGCTGGACCCGAGACAACTGGCGCGGAAGATCAAGGCCAAGACCGAGGACGGCGTCAGCGAGGCCGACCTGCGCGGCGCGGTGCTCGATTCGATCCGGGCGATCATGTATATCCGCTCGTTCCGATCGCGTGGGCATCTGGCCGCCGACCTCGATCCGTTAAAGCTGCACGGCGGCGTTCAGCATCCGGAGTTCGATCCGCACTTCTTCGGCTTCACCGCCGCCGATCTCGACCGGCCGATCTTCATCGACTACGTGCTGGGGCTGGAATACGCCACCATGCGCGAGATCGAGGCGCTGCTGCGGCGCACCTATGCCGGCACCTTCGCGCTGCAATTCATGCATCTCAGCGACCCGGAGCCGAAATCCTGGCTGCAACAACGCATCGAGGGTTATGGCAAGGAAATTCAGTTCACCAAGATGGGCCGCAAGGCGATCCTGAAAAAAATGGTCGAGGCCGAGGGCTTCGAGAAATTCCTCCACGTCAAGTATATGGGCACCAAGCGCTTTGGCCTCGACGGCAGCGAGTCGGTGATCCCGGCGATGGAGCAGATCATCAAGCGGGGCGGCGCGCTGGGTGCCAAGGAGATCGTCTTCGGCATGCCCCATCGCGGGCGTCTGAACGTGCTGGCCAATGTGCTGGCCAAGCCATACCGGGCGATCTTCAACGAATTCCAGGGCGGCAGCTCGAAGCCCGAGGATGTCGATGGCTCCGGCGACGTGAAATATCACTTAGGTGCCTCGTCGGATCGCGAGTTCGATGGCAACAAGGTGCATCTGTCACTGACCGCCAACCCCTCGCATCTCGAGGCGGTGAATCCGGTAGTGCTGGGCAAGGTGCGCGCCAAGCAGGAGTATTATGCGGACGATCGCACGGCGGTGATCCCGGTGCTGATGCACGGCGATGCCGCCTTCGCCGGGCAGGGCGTGGTGGCCGAATGTTTTGGTCTTTCCGGCCTCAAGGGTCACAAGACCGGCGGCACCATCCATATTATCGTCAACAACCAGATCGGCTTCACTACGGCACCGCATTACTCGCGCTCGTCGCCCTATCCGACCGATATCGCCAAGATGGTCGATTGTCCGATCTTCCACGTCAATGGCGACGACCCGGAGGCGGTGGTTCACGCCGCCAAGGTTGCCACCGAATTCCGCCAAAAGTTCCAGCGCGACGTGGTGATCGACATCTTCTGCTATCGCCGTTTCGGCCATAACGAGGGGGATGAGCCGATGTTCACTCAGCCCCTGATGTACACCGCCATCAAGAAGCAGCGGACTACGCTGCAGCTGTATTCCGAGCGATTGATCGCCGACGGACTGATCGAGGCGAACGAGGTCGCGGAGGCAACCGCCGCCTTCCAGGCGCATCTGAGCGACGAGTTTGACGCTGGCAAGGATTACCGCCCGAACAAGGCCGACTGGCTCGATGGCCGCTGGTCGGGGATGGAAACGTCGGAGGGCGAATACCAGCGCGGCCAAAGCGCTGCGCCGCCCGAAGCGCTGAAGGAAGTCGGCGCGGCGCTGACCACGCTGCCGGAGAACTTCCAGCCTCACCGGACCATCGCGCGGCTGCTGGAACAGAAGCGCGAGATGGTCGACACCGGCGAGGGGGTCGATTGGGCCACCGCCGAGGCCCTGGCTTTCGGCACCCTGCTGATCGAGGGCTATCGGGTGCGCCTATCCGGGCAGGACGTGGCCCGCGGTACCTTCAGCCAGCGCCATTGCGGCATCACCGAGCAAGTGACCGAGGAGCGTTATTACCCGCTCGACCATGTCCGCGATGGCCAGCGACATTTCGAGGTCATCGACTCGATGCTGTCGGAATACGCTGTGCTCGGCTACGAATACGGCTACTCGCTGGCCGAGCCGAATGGGCTGACGCTGTGGGAAGCGCAGTTCGGCGACTTCGCTAACGGCGCCCAGATCATGATCGACCAGTTCATCTGTCCGGGCGAGCGCAAATGGCTGCGCATGTCCGGCTTGGTGCTGCTGCTGCCGCATGGCTACGAGGGTCAGGGGCCGGAGCATTCATCGGCCCGGATCGAGCGGTTCCTGCAGCTTTCCGCCGAGGATAACTGGATCGTCGCCAACTGCACGACCCCGGCGAACTACTTCCACATCCTGCGCCGCCAGCTGCACCGCAGCTTCCGCAAACCGCTGATCCTGTTCACGCCGAAATCGCTGCTGCGCCACAAGATGTGCGTCTCGAAACTGTCGGAGATGGCCACCGGTTCAAGCTTCCATCGGGTATTGTGGGACGACGCCGAGATGGGCAACTCCGAGCTGGAGCTGGCCGCTGACGACAAAATTAACCGCGTCGTCATGTGCTCCGGAAAAGTCTATTTCGATCTGCTCGAGGCGCGCGACAGCGCCGGACTGAACGACATATATCTGATGCGGCTGGAACAGTTCTACCCGTTCCCGGCCCTCAGCCTGACCCGCGAACTGGCGCGGTTCAAGAATGCCGACGTGGTCTGGTGCCAGGAAGAACCGAAGAACCAGGGCGGCTGGTCCTTCGTCGAGCCGAACATCGAATGGGTATTGAGCAGGATTGGCGCCAAGGCGGGCCGGGCGATCTATGCCGGGCGGCAGGCCTCGGCGTCACCCGCCACCGGGTCGGCGGCGCGGCACAAGTTGGAACAGGAAGCGCTGGTCGAGGCTGCGCTGACGCTGTAAGCGTTTGGAGAGGGACTAAGGAATGACGATCGAAGTGAGGGTGCCCACGCTGGGCGAATCGGTTACCGAGGCAACTGTGGCGAACTGGTTCAAGCAGCCGGGCGACGCGGTCAATGCCGACGAAATGCTGTGCGAGCTGGAGACCGATAAGGTTACCCTCGAGGTGCCCGCGCCGGCGGCTGGCGTGCTTGGCGAACATGTCGCTAAAACCGGCGACACCGTGGGGGTGAACGCGCTGTTGAGCACCATCGCCGCGAGCGGAGCCGCCGCCGCTCCGAACGCGAGTGCCGCTCCCTCAGCCGAGAAAGCCCCGGCCCCGGCTCCGGTCGCACCCCCAGCCACACCCCCGGCTGAACCTGCGGCTAAGTCGCCCACCAAGGATGTCGAGGATGCTCCGTCCGCCAAGAAGCTGATGGCCGAGGCCGGGCTGGCCGCTGGCTCGGTTCAGGGTTCCGGCCGCGACGGGCGGGTGATGAAGGAAGATGTCCAAAACGCCACAGCTGCCGCCGCAGCCGCTGCCGTAGTCGCCATGCCCGCCCCAACGCCTGCCGCGCCAAGCGCCCCCCGCGCTCCCGTCGCAGTCGATGACGCATCGCGCGAAAAGCGGGTGCGGATGACCCGGCTGCGCCAGACCATCGCCCGTCGCCTGAAGGACGCCCAGAACACCGCCGCCATGCTGACCACCTATAATGAGGTCGACATGAGCGCCATCATGGGCCTGCGAGCTGAGTTCAAGGAGCTGTTCGAGAAGAAGCACGGGGTCAAGCTCGGCTTCATGTCGTTCTTCGTCAAAGCCTGCATCCACGCGCTGAAGGAAATCCCCTCGGTCAATGCCGAGATCGATGGCACCGATCTGGTCTACAAGAACTACTACCACATCGGCGTCGCCGTCGGCACGCCTTCGGGCCTGGTGGTCCCGGTGCTGCGCGACGCCGACCAACTGGGCTTCGCGGGCATCGAGAAGACCATATCCGAGCTTGGCCTGCGCGCCCGCGACGGCAAGCTCAGCATGGCCGACATGCAGGGGGGCACCTTCACCATCTCGAACGGCGGCGTCTACGGCTCGCTGATGTCCTCGCCGATCCTGAACCCGCCGCAATCCGGCATCCTCGGCATGCACAAGATCCAGGAGAGGCCCATGGTGGTTGGCGGCCAGATCGTCGCCCGGCCGATGATGTACCTCGCTCTCAGCTACGACCACCGTGTCATCGACGGCAAGGAGGCGGTGACCTTCCTGGTCCGGGTAAAAGAAGCGCTGGAGGACCCGCGTCGGCTGCTGATGGACCTTTGACGTCCGGCCCGTTCGATGACCCACGAGACCAAGATCCTCAGACTCGGTATCGACGGTCTGTGGTCGCCGATGGATTTCGCCCGGCTGCTGCATCTCGTCGTCCGGTCCTACCGATTGGAGCAGCTGGTGGTCGCATCCCGAACCGGGGGCCCGAATTTCTTCGACCGGCGGCTCGATGCCGTGGTGCTCAAATACATCGCGGCGTTCGACTGGATCGCCGCGCCGCTGATGAGCGAGAAATTCAACGACAGTTACGCCAAGTCCGAGGAATTTGTCCGCGATTTCGGCGTCGCCGACCTGAGGGTCCACAAGATCAATTATCACTCTGCGGGGCAGATCGAATTCTCCGGCGTCGGCTCGATCATCGACAAAATGTTCGAGACATTTCACGAGGTCCTGCTGCTCAAGAGTGCGAGCCTGGTCGGTGCGAACGACAGCCAGGGCAAATTCTCCGATATCGACTTCATGTACGCGACCGGCATGAAAGAAAAGGCTAATTTAATGCGCGAGATGGGTTATTCCGACGCCGAGCTGCACGCGATCATCTCGCCCTCGATCGAGGATCTGCATTTCATCTCGAACGCGATGACGCAGGGAAAAATCGTTGCGGTGGAGATTGCGTCGGTGGCGCGCTAGAACTGGTTGGCGGAAATGCTGGCGACTGCAAACGGAGGTAACCCTATGGCCGAATATGATGTTGTGGTGATCGGCGGCGGCCCGGGGGGCTATGTCTGTGCCATCCGGGCGGGCCAGCTTGGCCTCAAGGTCGCCTGCGTCGAGGGCCGGGGTGCGCTTGGCGGCACCTGTCTGAACGTCGGCTGCATCCCTTCGAAGGCGCTGCTGCACGCCTCCGAGATGGTCCACGAAGCCGAGACGAATTTCGCCAAGATGGGGATCACCACGACCGGCGTCTCGGTCGATGTGCCGAAAATGCTCGAATACAAGGACGGGGTGATCAAGGCCAACACCCAGGGCATCGAGTTCCTGTTCAAGAAGAACAAGGTCGACTACGTCAAGGACTGGGGCGAGATCGTCTCGGCAACCGAGGTCAAGGTCGGCGATCAGACCCTGAAGACCAAGAACATCGTCATTGCCACCGGCTCCGAGCCTTCCACTCTGCCCGGCGTCGAAGTCGACGAGAAGCGCGTCGTCACCTCGACCGGGGCGCTGGAGCTCAAATCGGCGCCAAAAACGCTGGTGGTGATTGGCGCCGGGGTGATCGGGCTGGAATTGGGTTCGGTCTGGGCGCGGCTTGGCTCCAAGGTCACGGTGATCGAGTATCTCGAGGTCGTCACTCCCGGCCAGGACGGCGAGGTGCAGAAGCATTTCCAGCGCATCCTGAAGAAACAGGGCATCAATTTCGTGCTCGGTGCCGCCGTCCAGGGGGTTGAGATGCTGAAATCGACCCTGAAGGTCACCTATAAGTCGCGCAAGGACGACAGTGAGCACGTGGTGGAAGCCGATGTGGTGCTGGTCGCTACCGGCCGGCGTCCCTACACCAACGGGCTGGGGCTGGAGGCCGCCGGGGTCGAGACCGAGCGCGGCATGGTGAAAACCGACGCTCACTGGCGCACCAATGTTCCCGGTATCTGGGCCATCGGCGATGTCATCGCCGGGCCGATGCTGGCCCACAAGGCAGAGGACGAGGGCATGGCGGTGGCCGACGAGATCGCCGGCAAGCACGGCCATGTCAACTACGGCGTCATCCCCGGCGTGATCTACACCGCACCCGAGGTCGCCTCGGTCGGCCAGACCGAGGAGCAGCTGAAGGAAACCGGGCGCAAATACAAGGTCGGCAAGTTCCCCTTCATGGCCAACGCCCGGGCCAAGGCAAATTTCGCCTCCGAAGGATTCGTCAAGCTTTTGGCGGACGCCGAGACCGACCGCATCCTCGGCTGCCACATCATTGGCCCGGCGGCGGGCGACCTGATCCACGAGATCTGCGTGGCGATGGAATTCGGCGCCTCGGCCCAGGATCTGGCAATGACCTGCCACGCCCACCCAACCTTCTCCGAGGCAATGCGCGAGGCCGCACTCGCCTGCGGCGATGGCGCGATCCACGCCTAAAAAAACACCTCGAAGGGGTAACAGATGGTCAAGCTATTGGGAATATCCGGCTCGCTGCGCGCCGCCAGCTACAATTCAATGCTGGTGCGCGAGGCGGCGCGGGTGTTCGCGCCGGATGAATTCACTTTCGCCAACATTCGCCTGCCGCTCTATGACGGCGACCTCGAGGCAAAGGGCATGCCCGCCGAAGTCCTGACCCTGTGCGCGCAGATCGCGGCTGCCGACGCCATCGTGATCTCGACGCCCGAGTACAACAAAAACCCCTCCGGCGTGCTGAAGAACGCGCTTGACTGGGTCAGCCGGGTCCAGCCGGTGCCGCTGGTCGGCAAGCCGGTCGCAGTGGTTTCGGCCACGGCGGGCATGGCCGGCGGGCAGCGCGCAACCGCCGGGCTGTGGCTGATGCTGATCCCGTTCAAGGTCCGGCTGGTCAGCGAGGTCGAGGTCGGGGTCGGCAACGCCAGCAACCAGTTCGACACCAACGGCACCCTTACCGATGAACGCCTGGCAGGGGCACTTGCGAGCCAGATGCAGGCCCTGCGCGCGGTGGCTCTGTTGGATAGAACCTGACGCTTGGCACCCACGGCGCAAGCCGGCGCTCGACTTTGAAATTGATCCGGAGATGACCCGAGGCGGCCAACTATGGGGCATCGGCAAATGGCCGCTTCGAGCCCCTAAGCAGACCCAACGGTCACTTTCGGAAGTCGCGCGATCTAGCTGCTTCAATCCGCTCGACGATGTTCACTGCGAAGGCGGCTAGCATTTCGCCATACTGCGTGGCTTGTTTCATCTCCTCAACTGGGATTGCTTCAATGGCCATGTTCCCGCCGCCCTCATGTTCTGCGACAGCAAAAACGATGTATTGATCGTCACTTTCAAGGTAGCCGACGCAATGGGCATGCGCGATGCGATTTCGCGGTACTGAGTATTTCTCATACTTTTTCTTCCATTTTCTGAAGTTTTTTACGTGCGCCATGCCATCGTCATAATTCTTGATAATATTTGCAACCTCCACGATCTTGTTGGACCCGTTGGTTTTGCCAATTCGATCAGCGGCTTCATGAAGGGGCTCTCCCGTGAATGCCGCAACCAGCATTGTCAGTGCGCCGTCCAAAGTGCCCCACACCAATATTAGATCAAGCATAGCGTCCCGGTGAAATTGCTTCAGCGGGCTACCAAACTTTCCACACTCCAACTCAGCCATCAACTTCCGAGACATCGAAGAATTCCTTCTTGTTGTCTACTGCGCCCAATGTTCGTGAAGAGTGTTTCTGGCTAAGGTGGTTACTGCACTCCAGTTACCTGACGACATGTTGGCCAACGAATACAGCGCCAAGATATCGTCATTAACATGAATGACAAAAAAGTCCGCGTACCGAACAATCGCAAGTTCAGAAATGAAAACCGCATCGGACACACAGCCAATAATCCGGGCCAACTCCGATGAACCCCCAAACGCTAAAACTCGACCCCTACCCCGCTCTCCCCCGGCCCCGCGGATGCGCTTTCTCGTAGATCTCCATCAGTCGGGTCTCGTCGACCCCGGTGTAGACCTGCGTCGATGACAGCGAGGCGTGGCCCAGCAGCTCCTGGATGGCGCGGAGGTCTCCCCCTGCGGCCAGCAGTTGGGTGGCGAAGGAATGGCGCAGCGCATGCGGTGTCGCCGAGGGCGGCAGGCCCAGCGCCATTCGCGCGCGCGCCATCGCCCCCTGCAACAAACGCGGGTTCAGCGGCCCGCCACGGGCGCCAAGGAACAGCGCCGCGTTGCGGCCCGGCGCATAGGGACAAAGCGCACGGTAGCGCTCAACGGCCTGCCGCGCGGCGGGCAACACCGGCACTTCGCGTTGCTTGTTGCCCTTGCCGGTAACCCGGATCACCTCGCCCAGCGGCGCGGCGCCCTGGCGCAGCCCCAGCGCCTCCGAGATCCGCAGCCCCGAGCCCCAGATCAACGTCAACGCCGCCTGATCGCGGGCGGTAATCCACGGCTCGGCGTCATCACTGACCGATCCGACGATGGCGCGGGCGCCAACCACGGAAATCGGGCGCGGCAGACGCTTGGGCAATTTTGGGCTGCGCACCACGTGGATCGCCGAACAGTCGATGCCCTCGGCCGCCTCAAGCCAGCTGTAGAATGATCTTACCGCCGACAACTCCCGGGCCAGCGAACGCGACGACAGGCCCCGCCCACGCTCCACCGCCATCCAGGCCCGCAGCTCGGCCAGCGTCACCTCGCCCAACGCTGTCCGCCCCATCGGCCCGCCCTGATGGCCCGCGAGAAACCCAAGATATCCTGAAACGTCGCGGCCATAGGCCTCGACGGTTTTTGGGCTGCGCTGGCGCACGGCGGACAACTGGGCCAGCCAGCGCATCAGCAGATCAGATGCGCCCGCCGATGGCAGAGGCATGGTTCCCGCCATCACTCCTCGTCCGCGGCACTCAGGCGTTGGGTCAGCAGCCGCTCGACGGCGGCGCCAAAGAACGTCAGCAGGTCGGTCCCCTGGTCAGCGCCAAAGCGGTCGGGATCGGTGGCGCCGAAGGCAAGCAGTCCGATGCTCCCGGCCAGATCCAGCTTGAGCAATGCCTCAGAGCGGACCCGGGTCATGGCGCCAAAAAACAGCTCCGCCTCCGAGCCGCAGGCGCGCAGCATCACCGAGCCGGATGCGGTATCGCCATCCAGCAAGAGGTACTCGTCGACACTGGCATATGGAACCAGCAACACCCTGCCGCCCAGTCCTTCGGCCAGCGCCGCCGGTGACACATCCTCGACATCGGCTTCCAGGCACAGCCGGGCCTGCTCGACCCCAACCATGGCCGGGACATCGCGGGTCAGGCGGCGCAGGAACTCGCCCAGATCCGGCGCGTCGATCAGCGTCAGGATCGCCCGATGCAGCTGCTGCGTTCCGGCGACGTTTTCATAAGCGGCGGCGATGACGCTGCGGTTGGTATGGACCAGCTTGTCGAGCCGTTGCTCCAGCCGCTCGACCAGCTTGTCGCGCAGATCGACGATATTGCGCGCGCCCTTGGCGGTGGCGCCCAGCAACGCCCGCATCACCATATCGTCGGACAGCACCAGCTCCGGATCTGCCAGCAGCAGCGAGCGGATCAGCTCGCGCTCCTCGGTGTCGAGCCGCAGCTTGGTCGCGGCAGTATCGTTCGTGGGGGCTTGGGGTGTGGTCATCTGTGCACCTTCAGGTCAGAATCTTCTGGCCGGTCTTGGCCCAGTCTGCCAGAAAGGTCGCCAGGCCCTTGTCGGTCAACGGGTGGTGGGCCAGTTTCTTCAACACGTCCGGCGGAATCGTCGCCACATCCGCACCGATCTTCGCGGCGGTGGCGACATGGTTAACCGACCGGATCGAGGCGGCGAGGATCTGGGTCTGGAATTGGTAATTATCGTAGATCTGGCGGATGTCGGCAATCAGCTCCATGCCATCGAGACCGATATCGTCCAGCCGCCCGATGAAGGGTGAGATGAAGGTCGCCCCAGCCTTGGCAGCCAGCAGCGCCTGGGTGGCCGAGAAGCACAAGGTGACATTGACCATGTGGCCGGCATCGCTCAGCGCCTTGCAAGCTTTCAGCCCGTCCCAGGTCAGCGGTACCTTGACCGCGATGTTCGGCGCGATCGCCGCCAGCTTCATGCCCTCGGCGATCATCGCGCCCGCCTCGGTGGCGGCGACCTCGGCCGAAACCGGGCCGTCAACGATGCCGCAGATCTCGCGGGTAACCTCGATGATGTCGCGGCCGGATTTCAGGATCAGCGAGGGGTTGGTGGTGACACCGTCGACCATGCCGGTCGCGGATAGCTCCTTGATCTCGTCGATCTCGGCGGTGTCGATGAAGAATTTCATGGGGTCGGTCCTTGCGCTCGGTGGTTGCCTGTTCGGCTGCCTCGCCGGGCAATCTAATCCATCGCGAGGGCGCGGGCCAACCCCGGATTGCAGGGCGCGGCGAAATGAGTGAAATCCGCTTCAAATCGGGCGCGCGGGTCGGTGTGGCCCTGCCAATGCCGTTCGACGAGCCGCTGGATTATTTGGTGCCCGAAGGCATGACCCTGGCAGCTGGCGATTTCGTCGCCGTCGAGCTGGGAACCCGCTGGACGGTGGGCGTGGTATGGGCGCCTGGCGGGCAATCGATTGCCCGTGACCGGCTGAAGGCGATCACCGAGCGCCTTCCCGTGCCGCCGCTACGTGAAGCAATGCGTACCTTCCTGTCACGGGCGGCGGAATACACCATGACCCCGCCGGGCATGATGGTGCGGCTGGCGACCCGGGTGCCCGATCTGGGGGCACCGCCCAGAACTGTGACCCGCTGGCATCTCGGCCCGGAGCAGCCGGATGCCGACGCACTTCGCCTGACGCCGGCCCGTCAGCGGGTCATTGCTGTCCTTGACGAACACGGCGGCATGGGATTCGCCCCGGCCGAGCTGGCGCGGCTTGCCGGGGTCACCTCCTCGGTGGTCAAGGGCTTGGCGCAGGCGGGCAGACTGATCGCCCGCGAAGTGCCGCTCGACCAACCCTACCCGCCGCTTTGGGGTCAAACCCTGGGCCAGCACCTGTCTGAGGCCCAGGCCGAGGCGGCCGAGGTACTGCGTGCCGATGTAGCGGCCCGGCGCTTCAGCGCGACCCTGCTGAAGGGCGTCACCGGCTCCGGCAAGACCGAGGTTTACCTCGAGGCCGTCGCCGAGTGCATCGCCCAGGGCCGCCAGGCGCTGGTGCTGCTGCCCGAAGTTGCCCTGACGCCCGGCTTCCTCGCCCGGGTCGAGGCCCGTTTCGGCGCCCAACCGGCCGAATGGCACCACGGCGTCACCAGCTCTGAGCGGCGGCGCTGCTGGCGGGCGGTGTCCGAGGGCGCGGCGCAACTGGTGGTCGGCGCCCGCTCGGCCCTGTTCCTGCCGTTCCGCGATCTCGGCCTGATCGTCGTCGACGAGGAACACGAGGCCAGCTTCAAACAGGAGGACATCGTCCTATATCATGCCCGCGACATGGCGGTGCTGCGGGCCTCGATCGAATGCTCGACCGTTGTACTGGCCTCGGCCACCCCGGCGCTGGAAAGCTGGGCCAATGCCGACAGCGGCAAATACAAGCGCATCGACCTGCCCGAGCGGTACGGCGCCGCCAAGCTGCCGGAGATCCGGCTGGTCGACCTGCGCACCGACGCGCCGGGACGCGACCGCTGGCTCAGCGAGCCGCTGGTCGAGGCCGCCCGGGCCCGGATCGCCCGCGGCGAGCAGGTATTGTTGTTCCTGAACCGGCGCGGCTATGCGCCGCTGTCGCTGTGCCGCGCCTGCGGCCATCATTTCGGCTGCCCGAACTGCGATGCCTGGCTGGTCACCCATCGCTACCGCGCCCAGCTTATGTGCCACCAATGCGGTCACACCGAAGGGTTGCCCAGCCTGTGCCCAAACTGCGGACGCGGCGACCGGATCGCCGCCTGCGGCCCCGGTGTCGAGCGGCTGGCGGAGGAGGCGGTGGATCTGTTCAAGGGCGCGCGAATCGAGATTCTGTCCTCCGATCTGACCTCCGGCCCGGCCGAATTGAAGGAACGCTTTGCCGCCATCGCCCGGGGCGAGGCCGACATCATCATTGGCACCCAGATGGTGGCCAAGGGGCATAATTTTCCGCTGCTGACCCTTGTCGGCGTGATCGACGCCGATATGGGCCTGCACGGGGGCGACCTGCGCGCCGCCGAGCGGACCTTCCAGCTGATGCGCCAAGTGGCGGGCCGGGCCGGGCGCGCCGACCTGCCCGGCACCGCGATGATCCAGACCGCCAGCGCCGACCACCCGGTAATGCGGGCGATTCTGTCCGGCGACGAGGAAGCCTTCTGGCGCGCCGAAGCCGAGGCGCGGTTCCGGGCCGGTGTGCCGCCCTATGGCCGCATGGCCGGGGTCATTGTCTCCGGCCCCGACGAGGCCAAGGTCTGGGCTATAGCCAACGCCCTCGGCCGGGCCTCGGGGGTGCTTGAGAAAGCCGGGGCTGAGGTCTTCGGCCCCGCCCCTGCCCCGATCGCCCGGATCCGTGGGCGGGCCAGGGTCCGCCTGCTGATCAAGGCATCAAAGGGCGTGGCGTTGCAGCAGTCGCTGACAAAATGGCGCGCCTCGGTCAAAATCCCCTCGGCGATCCGGGTGGTGATCGACATCGACCCGCAGAGCTTTCTATAGACCCGGCTGCAGCAATCCCCTTGAGCATGAATCGGGTCGCCACCGGCCCGCGCAAGCTCCATCCTCCTGGTATCCAACCACGAGGAGGCCCCGATGACCCAACCCGTCCGCTTTGTCGCCCTGCCGACCGAAACTGTCCGTGCCTACCGCAGCGGCGCGAACGATGCCAACGGTATGGCGCCCGAACGCGCTGTCTCCGATGGCAAGGGCAACCCCTGCCGCCATTGCCTACAGGACATCCCCGAGGGCAAAGGCATGCTGATCCTCGCCCACCGGCCGTTCCCGGCGCCGCAACCCTATGCCGAGATCGGGCCGATATTCCTTTGCGCCGATGACTGCGCACGCTGGCAGGGCGATGGTTTGCCCCCGGCGCTCGCCTGCCGTCCGAACCACTTGATAAAAGGCTATGGCGAGAACGACCGCATCGCCTATGGCACCGGCCGAATCGTCGCCGTGCAGGACCTGCCCAGCGGCGGCGCCGGTATCTTCGACGACGCGCGTGTGCGCTATGGTCGTGTGCGCTCGGATCGCAACAACTGCTACACCTGCCGGATCGACCCAGGCTGAGGTGAAAACCACTCTTCTGCGACGATCTGCCCGACGCTGTGACCCCTTTGCCCCCTTCACAAATTCGGCATGACCGGCCAGAACTCCTCACGGTGCCGCCGGCGGTCGGCACTGCTGCCAGACGGTGTTGCATGCGCATGCACCCTATGATAGCGAGATGGCGCGAAACCGGGGGGCTGCGCCTCCGATCGGTATGTTCTTGGGGAACGAAGCCTGGCCACCGAATTGGGTGATGTGCCGGGCCACATCGGGAAGGCGAAACGTGGCCGAATCTTCCACCTTTGTGTCGAGTGCCGCCGGTCGTTATGCGACCGCGTTGTTCGAGCTGGCCAGCGAGAGCGATGCGCTGTCCC
Organism: Thermohalobaculum sp.; assembly: GCA_035527255.1. GTDB lineage: Bacteria > Pseudomonadota > Alphaproteobacteria > Rhodobacterales > Rhodobacteraceae > Thermohalobaculum. Next base: position 27,917 of record DATLAW010000042.1, read on the forward strand.
AGACCGAGATTGACATGACCGCATTGGGTCAGGCGCTTGGCGAAAGCGACGACCTGCGGGCTTTGATTTCCACCCCTATCTACACCCGCGACGAGCAAGGCGCCGCCATGGCCGCCGTGGCCGATGCGATGGGCCTGTCGGTGCTGGTGAAAAACGTGGTTGCCCTGATGGCGACCAAACGCCGCCTGTTCGTGCTGGACGAGGTGATTGATATTTTCGCCAAACTGATGGCCGAGCATCGCGGCGAGGTTACCGCCGATGTCACCGCCGCGCGCAAGCTCAGCAAGGGCCAGCAGACCGCACTGATCAAGACGTTGAAAGCGGCCATCGGCCGTGAAGTTAAACTGAATTTGGCCGTCGATGAAGCGATCATCGGCGGTCTTGTCGTCAAGGTAGGCTCGAAGATGATCGACACCTCGATCCGCTCGAAGCTTGCGTCACTGCAAAATTCAATGAGAGAGGCCGGTTGATGGGCATCCAGGCAGCTGAGATTTCTGCAATCCTCAAGGAGCAGATCAAGAATTTTGGCCAGGAGGCCGAGGTCTCCGAAATTGGCCGCGTGCTGTCCGTCGGTGACGGCATCGCCCGCGTCTATGGTCTCGACCAGGTCCAGGCCGGCGAGATGGTCGAGTTTCCGGGCGGTATCCGGGGTATGGCGCTGAACCTCGAGAGCGACAATGTCGGTATCGTGATTTTCGGCGATGACCGCGACATCAAGGAAGGCGACACCGTCAAGCGCACCGGCTCGATCGTCGATGTGCCCGCCGGCAAGGCCCTGCTGGGCCGCGTCGTTGACGCGCTGGGCAATCCGATCGACGGCAAGGGCGCCATCAAGACCACCGAGCGCCGCGTCGCAGACAGCAAGGCCCCCGGCATCATCCCGCGCAAGTCGGTGCACGAGCCGATGGCGACTGGCCTGAAGGCAATCGACAGTCTGATCCCGATCGGCCGCGGCCAGCGCGAGCTGATCATCGGCGACCGCCAGACCGGCAAGACCGCCGTGGCGATGGACGCGATCCTGAACCAGAAGTCCTACAACGAGGCCGCCGGCGACGACGAATCGAAGAAGCTGTATTGCGTCTATGTCGCCATCGGCCAGAAGCGCTCGACCGTTGCCCAGTTGGTCAAGAAGCTGGTCGAGACCGGCGCCATCGACTACACCATCGTGGTCGCCGCCACCGCATCCGAGCCGGCGCCGATGCAGTATCTGGCACCCTATTCGGCCTGCGCCATGGCGGAATATTTCCGCGACAACGGCATGCACGCGCTGATCATCTATGATGATCTGTCGAAGCAGGCGGTGTCGTATCGCCAGATGTCGCTGCTGCTGCGCCGCCCGCCGGGCCGCGAAGCC
>DATLAW010000043.1:0-3010 GCA_035527255.1 Thermohalobaculum sp.
TCTAGAGGTCAGGGTCTCCGCTACGTACGCCAGCCGCCGCGACAGGCGCAATGCCTCGCGCTGATCTCGCGTCCGCAATGATACCTTGATGTCGTACGCTTTACCGCGTGGATGTAGCGAAGCAGGTAGCGGCCAGCGGAGATAATAAATGTGGTGCCGCGATAACGTCAGATACGTGGAAACACCCATGAATATGTCTCACTTGCGTGTCTCACCGGAGAAACGCAGGCGTAAAGCATTGATCTTGTGGGATATGGTGGGCGGTACTGGGATTGAACCAGTGACCCCTTCGATGTCAACGAAGTGCTCTCCCGCTGAGCTAACCGCCCGGGACGCTAGGGTGGAGAGCCGTATAATCCCAGCCGTTGCGCCGCGCAACCCCTATGGAAGGGTCAAAAAGGAGGTGCGGGGCTGAGGCCGAGCCTCTACAGTGTCGCGATGGAACAGAACGCTCCCTTTCGGCTGATGGAGCCGGGCCGGTTGACCGCCAGCGCGGTTTTCAACTCGCCCCATAGCGGCCGGGACTATCCGGCCGAATTGATCCGCCGCAGCCGTCTGACGCCGCTGGGGCTCCGGGCGTCGGAAGACGTGTTGGTTGATGCGCTTTTTGCGGCCGCGCCGGAGCATGGCGCTCCGCTGTTGGCGGCAACCGCGCCGCGCGCCTGGCTCGACCTCAACCGCGCGCCGACCGAACTTGATCCGGCGCTGATCCGGGGTGTCCAGCCGCATGGGCTGAACCAGCGCGTTGCCGCCGGGTTGGGAGTGATCCCCAGGGTGGTCTCCGAGGGCGCCCAAATTTACTGCGGCAAGATCGACCGGGAGGAAGCCGAGGCTCGTATCCGCACGGTCCATGAGCCCTATCACAGGATGCTGGAATCGCTTCTGCTGCGGGCCCGGGACACGTTCGGCATCGCGGTACTGTTCGACTGCCACTCGATGCCGTCCGAGGCGCTGCGTGCCGCGCCCCGGGTGCAGGGCCGCTGCCCGGAGATCGTGTTGGGCGACCGCTTCGGGGCGGCGGCAAGCCGGGCGCTGGTGGCCATCACCCAGAGCGCCTTCGAGCGGGCCGGCTTCGTGGTGGCGCGCAATGCGCCGTTTGCCGGGGGCTACATCACCCAGCGCTATGGCCGGCCTTCAAGGGGGATGCATGCGATCCAGATCGAAATCGACCGCGGACTTTATCTCGACCAGGTAGCGCTGGAGCCATTGCCGGTTTTCGACGGGATCAGGGAGCGGCTGTCACAGGTGATCGGCGAGTTGGTCGAGATCACACCGGGGGTCGCCGGGCTGGCAGCCGAATGAGGGGTGTTGCGCTTAAAGCAGGCACATAAAAAAACGGGCCGGGTTGCCCCGGCCCAAGTCTAAGGGAGGAAACGCCCAAGAAGGGCTGGCGATACAAGGTACCGCTAAGGAAAGAGATTATGTGTGCGGCGCAGCAAAGGCAATCTTTTGCCGCCGGTGGTCGGCGCGTTGAGCCCGTTGTGTGGTAATTCGGATACGCTCGGTCACCTTAGCGCCACATTTAGCGCAAAGCGCGGCCACGAATGATCGCGTCCTTGCCGAAACGGGCGCGGATCTGGTCGGTGGCGGTCTCGGCGCGGCGGCGGGCGGTGTGGTCTTCTTCGAACAGATCTGGGGGTGCTACGGCGCTGTCGGCGGCGGTCAGGTCGGTGATGCCGATGCCGATCAGGCGGAACGGGGCGCGCCCGAGCATGCCCGCCAGCATGGCCTCGCCGTGGCGGTAGATGGTCTCGGCCAGGTTGGTCGGGGCGGGCAGCTTGTCCTGCCGGGTCAGGCCGCGGAAATCGGCGCATTTCAGCTTCAGGGTCACCGTGCCGCCGGCCATGTCCTTGGCCTTGGCGCGGTCGGAGGTCTTCACCGCCAGCCGCCACAGGTGGCCGATCAGCTGGTCGCGGTCGGTGAGGTTGGCGTCGAAGGTGGTCTCGGCGGAGATGCTCCTCGTCGGCTGGTCGGGGTCGATGCGGCGGGTGTCGATGCCGAGCGACAGTTCGTGCAGGCGCTGGCCGATGTGGCCGTAGCGGGCGGCGAGGCGGGCGGGCCCGAGCGGGCGGAGGTCGGCGATCAGGTGGATACCGTCAGCCTCCAAACGCTTGGCCAGGGCGGCGCCGACGCCCCAGATCGAGCGGATCGGGCGCGGGGCGAGGAACTCCAGGGTCTCGGCCCGGCCGATCACCGAGAAGCCGCGCGGCTTGTCGAGGTCGGAGGCGACCTTGGCCAGATACTTGTTGTGGCTGAGGCCGACCGAGACGGTGATGCCGATGTCGCGCTCGATGGTCTGGGCGAGGCGGGCCATCGACAGGGCCGGGGGGGCGTGCAGCAGGCGCTGGGTGCCGGAGAGGTCGAGGAAGGCCTCGTCCAGCGACAGCGGCTCGATCAGCGGGGTCAGGGCGTTCATCGCGGCGCGGATTTCACGGCTGACGGCGGCGTAGACTTCCATGCGGGGGCGCAGGACCACAGCCGATGGGCAGAGCTTGAGGGCCTTGAACATCGGCATGGCCGAGCGGACGCCGGCGATGCGGGCGATATAGCAGCAGGTCGAGACCACGCCGCGATGGCCGCCGCCGACGATCACCGGCTGGTCGGCCAGGGAGGGGTCGTCGCGTTTCTCGACCGAGGCGTAGAAGGCATCGCAATCCATATGGGCGATGGTGAGCTGGCCGAGCTCGGGGTGGCACAGGATGCGCGGCCGGGCGCAGGCCGGGCAACGCGGCCCGGGATCACGGTCGAACGGGGTCAGACAGTCGCGGCAGAGAGCCTCCATCGGGGCAAGTTAGCAGATTGGTTTGGTGGGTGGGAGGGGGTGTGTGAGGGGGGTTGCACGGTTGGACACGGGGTTAAGTTGTTGGTTCTAGGCCGTGTGGACGGATTGACTCACCCTATCGATTGAGGATTCACGCGGCAAAGATTGTGTGATTCATGAATAGCCGACGAATAGGGGAGTGTCGGCTATGTCTACGAAGATGACGGATGCGGATTGGGAGATTGCGTT
>DATLAW010000044.1:0-6734 GCA_035527255.1 Thermohalobaculum sp.
AATGGGATTCCCAAGAGGGTGAGTATCTGATTCAAGATAACTTTGGCTCTGGAGGTTATCTTGGCGCGGAACTTGATGCCGGACGACGAATGGACGTCTCACCTGCATGGTTGAACAGCGTCACCGGGTCGGACTATGCACAGTTTTTTTCATGGGCCGCTCGAAACAGAGCACCAACCTGGCTTCAATCTCGTCCACGAACCTCATGGAATTACCTGTGACCTTACCGCCCAAATTGGAGCAAGCCGAGATCGTTGAGCACATTGCCCGCCGATGCCCACAGGCACAGGTGCGGGCAGTCGTTCAGCTGTCGCCGATTTTCTTTGAAGCGGCATGGGAATTGTGCCGACGCGGAATTGTTCGACCGGGCATACGACATAATGGAGAACAGGCCGTTGAGGATGGTGGGTATTCTCTAACTGTCGCAGGCGCGGCAGCGCTTGACCAATTGGATGTGACGGACATCCTGATAACCCAACCTGGATCGCTGGCTACGACCTTCGCGGAATACCTGCCGCGATACGGCGAAGCGTTCCATCAGCGAGCCCAAGAGGCCATCAAGTGCCGGAACGTTGAAGCGTGGCTCGCCTGCTGCGCGATGGCTGGCGCTGCAGCAGAGTCTGTGCTCCTCGCGCTAGCCATAGACAAGCTTGGAGATGAAGAAAAGGTTCTGAGTCTATACCGGCGAGCGGGTGGAAGGAAGAATGTGCTCAACATCATCGTCGGGCAAGCAAATGCGATCACGCGAGAACAACTCTCAACTTTCTCGAACATCATCTCATATTGGAGGGATGAGGCGGCCCACGGTCGTGTGAGCCCGATTAGCACGGCAAACGCGGATGAGGCGCTGCGCCAGTTGCTTCATATGTGCCAGTGGGTTAACCGTGAATGGGTCGCTCTGACTGCTTAAGAGGTAACACATTCAGATTCTTGAGGTAGGAGCAGTTAAAGAAACAACATGATCCATTTTTCGGTTGTTCAAAAATGAGGGACACTTGGTCGAGGTGTTGGCTACGATTTGGTGGTTGCCGGGTCGACCGCCGAAACGGCGCCGGAATTTGCCTTTGTCGAAGCCGGCCGGATCCGCCTGAAGGGCAAGGCCGAGCCGGTGGCGCTGATGATCCTGGTCGGGGATGCGGAGGTGAAGGCGTCGGCGCAATTCGCTGAGTTCTCGCGGCGCTTCCAGCTGTTGATCGAAGCATTGCGCGATGGCCGGGGTGCCGCCGCCGACGACGCGATGGCCGACTGCCGCAGCCTGGCGGCGGCGCTCGACCCGCGCCTGATGCAGTTCCTCGACCGGGTCCCCGACCGAATGGACGACTTCCGGCCGATGCCGAAACCGCGGATCGGGCTGGTGTCCGGCGGGTGAGTGGGGGCGCGAAGGTAGCCACTCACGGATGATCGTGGGTATTGGTCTTATGGCCATAAATTAACGCCTGACGCCTGCTAGAACACACGAGATTGCCAAGACATTGACGTGCGCCTTGTGCCATCAAGAGACATACCTCACAGCGTTTGATGTCGCTCACTGCTCCGGGAATTGCTGCTCGAACTCGATCTGGATGCGGCGCAGTTCCTCGATGGCGGCGCGGATGTCGGAACTGTCGATGACATTGACTTCGACCCGGTCACCGGAGCGCGACAGGCGGCGGCGGCCCTTGCGGTGCTGGTCTGATATGAAATCCTTGACGCGATAGATCTGCACCGGGCGGGCGAAGCCTTTTGGGGTCAACTCGTCGAAATGCTCACATTCGATCTGATCCTTGATCAGGTTGTAAGTGGTTTCAGAAACCAGCACGGCGTCGGGTGGCGCAAGGCCCTGCAATCGAGCGGCGAGATTCACCGGGCTGCCGAGCACCGTGTACTCCAGCCGTTGCTCCGATCCAAAATTGCCTACCGTGCAATAGCCAGTAGTGATGCCCATGCGCACCTTGAGGCCGCGGGGCACACCGAGCTTCTTCCAGCGGCTCTGCAGCTCGGTGACGCGCTGGTTCATGCGCAGCGCCATCTCGACGCAGTGCAGCGCGTCTTCATCCTCGCCCAGGGTCTTGGGATCGCCAAAGAATACCAGAATTGCGTCGCCGATGAACTTGTCGATGGTGCCGCCGCATTCGATGGCGATCGAGGACATCTCGGAGAGGTACAAGTTGATCACCGAGGCCAGCCGCTCGGGCTCCAACGTATCAGAAAGATCGGTAAACTGCTCGATGTCGGAGAAGAACACGGTCAGGTTCTTGCGCGCGGTCGCGCTCGCCTCGTCCTGCTTGCCAGAGAAAATGCTCTCGTAGATCTGCGGCGAGAGATATTTGGCCAGCCGCATCGCCAGGCGTTCAAGCTGCTGGCTTTTCTCCTCGATGATCTCGCGGTCGCGGATTTTCTCCTCCAGCAGTTCCTCGCGCTCGCGGCGGAGGTTCCACTCGTCGGTGCGGTCGACAAACTGACCCTGGATGCCATTGAGGTAGGAGAAACTGTCGTCCGTGGTGCAGGTCGACAGCAACGAATAGACTCGCGGGGCGCCATTGGTGGTGATCTGGATCTGCGGGATCAGGACCGAGCCCTTCTCACGGATACCGGAAATCCAGTCTTCGATCTGCGCGCCGGGGACGCCGAGTTGCTCCAGCACGTCAGGGAAATAGGCGTTGGAGACATTGCCCAGCACTGGGAAGAACTTGCGGAAATTCTCGTTAATCTTGAGAATTTCGAAGTCACTGTTGGCGAAGTAAGCGGCGGTGATGGCGTTGCGAAAGTTGAAGAAGCTTAGATCGACGATGTTGGTCTGATTGAAAAGGTCTTCGACTTTCATGGCAATTCCCCCGGATTACCGTTCAGCGCGCTCGCTAGATCTGCCCAACGAGGTCGCGCCGCAACCGTGCCCGTTTGCCGGTGATAGCACCCCAGGTGGTCACACAATAGGGCGTGCAAAAGGTAAGGAAGACTTTCAGCACTGGCGGCCACTCGCCCATCAATATGGTATCGCCATGATTGATCGCCGTCAGGATTGCACCGACGACTAGCGCAGTAAGAAGTGCCTTCTTTGGAGTTCCGTCGCCGAACATCAGCTGTGTAATCGGCGGCGAGGGTAATTCATTGGCGTTGGCGGTCGTCATCGTGGCGATCCCGTTTTTTGAACGCGGATAAACTGCCCGGATCCGGTTTGGATTGCGATCTCGCAGATCCGGTTCGGGAGTTTGATGTTCCTTCTAGCCGATCGGGGCGGTGGAGGCGACCAAATTTGCATCGCCGGAATCTCTTCATCTCGTTTGTCGTTGATCACGAGAGTGCTGAGAAGGGCGGTATTGACCCCAATGGGTCAGCCCTGATCCGCTAGCAAAAACAAGCAATCGCTCGAACCATGGGTGCCGGGTTTGACCCGGTGATCCGGCCTTTCATTTTTCCGCGCCTGGAACTGGATGCCCGGTTCAAGTCTGGGCATGGCGTGGTTCTTTTTGATCCGGAAGGACTCCATCCGTCAGCGCTTCCCGCAGAGGTGGCAAAATCACCTCATTTCTGTGGCCTTCGCGCACCACTGTTGCCGCTCACCTAAATATTACCTTGATCGAACCACAATTTGGCGACGTATTTAGACGCTGCTGGGGTGTGTAGGTAATGGAGCGGATCTATCTGGGGTGGATCGTATGATTTGCGAGAGGGTGGCGTGAGATGGGTTGCAGTATTGACGGGCTTGCCGGCAAGCTCACAGCGGACGAGATATCTTCGTTGGAAGAACTGGATCACGGGCCGATGCGGCCAAGCATCCCGTTCCAGCATGCCGAACGGTTGATGACATTGGGCCTTGCGGAACTGTCCTGTGGCCGTCTCGACCTGACATTCGCCGGCAAGCAATCGCTTGCCATGATGCGCGGCGCCTAAAGCCGGTCGCGCAGACTGTACCAGGTCATTGCCGCCGCCAGCAATGGCGCGCGGAACCACGCCCCGCCGGGGAAGGTGGGGGTCGGCAGGTTGGCCAGTAGATCCCACCGTTCCATTTGCCCAGCGACCGCCTCGGCGGCGATCTGGCCGCCCATCGTCGCCATGTGAATGCCCGAGCCGGACCAGCCCGAAATCGCCAATGTGCGCGCATCCAGCTTCTGGAAGGCGGGGAACCGGGTTCCGGTGATCGCCAGCGTGCCACCCCAGGCGTGGCTGAAGCGCACATCGGCCAGTTGCGGAAACACCTCCAGCATCTTGGCGCGCACCAACCCGGCAATGTCGCGCGGGAAACGTTTGCCATAGCTTTCGCCGCCGCCCCATAGCAGCCGGTGGTCGGGGGTCAGGCGGTAATAGTTCAGCACGAACTTGCTATCGCAGACGCAGACATTGTCGCGGATGATTGACCGCGCCCGCGCCTCGCCCAAAGGCTCGGTGGCGGCGACGAAATTGTTGATCGGCATGGTGCGGGCGGCCACCCGGGGCACCAGCCCGTCGAGATAGCCGTTGCAAGCGACGATCACATGATCAGCGGTGACTGAACCGCGCGCCGTCACCACCCGCCCTTCGCTAACTTGGGTCACGGGTGAGCGCTCAAAAATCCGGACGCCGGCCTGTGCCGCCGCCCGACCCAAGCCCAGCGCAAAGCGGAGCGGGTGCAGATGCCCGCCTGCCATGTCGAGGAACCCGCCATGGTAGCGCGAGGTGCCCAGCATCGCGGCCATCTCGTCGCGGCTGACGGCACGGGCGTCGTGGTGGTCGTAATGGCGTGCGAGATATTCCGGCTCGGCCATCACCTCGGGCGCATGGCTGGCCTTCCAGCAGGCCTCCATGTAGCCCGGCGTCAGGTCGCAGTCGATCTCGTGGCGGGCGATCAGATCCTTGACCAGCCGGTTGGCGGCGACGGCGATATCCCAGACCTTGCGGGCATCGTCACGCCCGACGCTGCGCTCGTATTTCCTCATCTTGGCCCGTGGGCCGATGCCAAGCTGGCCGCCATTGCGCCCCGACGCGCCCCAGCCGATGCGGTTGGCCTCGACCAGCACCACATCGAGCCCGCGCTCCGCCAGATGCAGCGCCGCCGACAGCCCGCCATAGCCAGCCCCGACAACGCAGACATCGGCGCGCTGCGCGCCGGTCAGTTCCGGGTGGTCCGGCATCTCCCCGGCGGTTTCCACATACCAGCTATTGGCATGCACGCCGGGGCTGTCATTGGTCGTGAGATAGCCGGTCATGGGATTGCCCCGACGAGTTGCGCGAAGCCTTCGAACAGGTCCAGAACCCAGCCGCCGACGATGCCGTGATAGGTGACGATGTGGCCCATTACAAAGACTGGCGCGACGATCGAGACCGTCATCGAGAGGCACAGCACCCATACCGCCCAGCGGCCCGCCACGACATCGCCCCTGCCGCCCGCGTCCAGCCCTTCGACGATGAAGCGGCGCAGCCACGGCCACAGGTGGATGCCGGTCCCGAACACCGCCACCGCGCCATGCAGGACCGTGGGGATCAGGGTTGAGAACAGGGTGAAATAGAGCCACCAGTAGTGGCCGGGGTTGGCCCGGATGTCGGTAAAGAACTCCGGCAGGTCGAGCAGCGCGCTGCCGTCGGACCAGCGCAGGTGGTGGATCGTTAGGATTGAGAGGGCGCCGAGCACGAAGAAGGTCGCCGCCGCGCCGCCGAGGTCAATCAGCATTTCTCGCCACATCCGGCCCGAGAGGCCCATGCGTAGCCGCCACCGGGTCAGGCCGGTTGAGCCGAAGTCAGCCGCCGCGTTCAGCAATGGTAGGATGACGAGGAACAGAATTGTCGAGCTTGCCTCCGGTGGGACCCGGATGGTGAAGCGAACCGCAGCGGCGACGGCCACGAACATGACAATGGCGCAGAGCAGCAGATACAGCATGCGATTCTTGGGCTCTCGTCTCTCTCGTCCCGCTCGTTCCTGTGCGAGTACGACGGCGACTACGACTCCGCCTGCGACTGCGAGTGCGACTGTGCCTGCGACTACGAATGCGACTGCGAGTACGACTGAGCCTGCGATTACGAATGCGACTGCGACTGCGAATGCGACTGCGCCTGCGAATGTGACGGCGACTGCGACTGCGAATGCATCTGCGAATGCGAATGCGACTGCGAATGCGACGCCGAATGCGACTGCGACTGCGAGACTAGTTGCGACGAGTGCAAGCCTTGGTTCCCAGTGATTTCGCGCCCACTGGGCGATTATCGCCGCTGTGAGTGATCCTGACAGCAAGCCGATTGCCCCAGCCCGGCGCCAGGCCGTTTCGCCGCCTTCGATCAGCACCAGCGACCCGAATCCGCCATCCCGGTTCGTCACCGCCCAATACACGATCACGCTTAGAATCGGATAAACGATGGCCAGCTGCAGCGACAAGTTCAGAAGCCCGTGTGACCACGCCGCCCGCGCCTCGTCCGGCTTCCAGTCGTAGTAGTACGGGTCCGAGATTTCCGGCGTCAGCCAGGCATCGACCCAGTCGAGCATGTTGCGCAGCAGTTTGCGGTACCGGTTGGACCACGTGTTCTGAGTCAGGTAGCCGATCCAGCGCTTGCGGCTGGGTTCCTTATCCGGCAAATCCTTGTAGGTCGCCCAGCAGACGCCGTAGACGCCAAGCGTCAGAACCAGCCACCAGGGTGAGCCGAACAGCAGTTCCAGCAGCTTCTCCAAATACGCGCCCCCCGGATGAAAACGGCGTTACCGTATCGCAGTTCCGTTGCGGATGGAATTCCTGTGCGGGGTATTATTGGGCCGGAGGTAGGGTGAGTGCTTGCACGCACCGTTGGGATGA
>DATLAW010000045.1:0-48189 GCA_035527255.1 Thermohalobaculum sp.
TGGTCGAACGCTGCATCAACAAGCTGAAAAACGCGCGAAGGCTGGCTACCCGCTACGACAAAACCGCCACCAGCTATCTCGGGTTCATCGAGATCGTATCCGCCCGGCTATGGTTCAGGCATTTGTCAACATGACCTAGGCACCGTGGCCGCCAAACTCGGGTCAGTCTTTGACATTGCCGAGGAGAAGGCCGCACAGAGACGATCGATTCGCCTGTGCATGATCTGATTTTGGTGACGCTCCCCAGCGCCGCAGTGATTCGGGCAGACCGAATCAGTTGAACCATGTCATTGCTCAATGGAGGCCGCAGGCCGCAAATCTGCCCAACTGTTAACTCAATGCCGCATCGTTAGTTCATAATCGAAACCAATTTATGAATATTTGCAACCGGAGGGTGATTGGACAATTTCGCATACTCGCCGTCGGGGAACTACCGTGCGTTGAGTTGTAGTAAAGACAGTCTTTCTTCACTATCATATTAGTTGAGCAAAGGTGTGTAACTTCGTGAAAGGGGACGAGTATGGCACGTTCGGTAGATGTCTATGTAGGACAGAGAGTTCGTCAGCGCCGGTGGATGTTGGGACTGACTCAAACGCAGCTTGGCGACCTTGTTGGAATCAAGTTTCAGCAGATCCAAAAGTACGAAACCGGAGCAAATCGCATCAGCGCCAGCCGGATGTGGGACATCGCCAATTCACTTGGTGTACCGATTTCGTTTTTCTTCGAGGGTCTCGATGGACAGGCCGCCGATACCGGCGAGTCGCGTGGGGACATCCTCACCGACAAGGAAGCGGGAGATCTGGTTCGTGCTTACTACTCGATCCCAGAGAACCAGCGCCGGCGCTTGTTCGATCTGGCCCGCGTACTCAGCGAAGCAGCCTAAACAAACAACAGAGTATCGACACGGGCTCGGTGTAAACGGAGCCCGTGCCGATGTTTCGAACAGCGACAATCAAAGCCTGAGCAGATTTCAATCACGACAGATTGGTTGACAGCGTTTGCCTGCGACTGCTGGATCGGAACAATCAATTCAATTGAGTGCTGCCTTGGCAGTCGTGACCAATTGCGTCACTGAGATTTTAGGACCGCAAACTCGGCCTCCAGATGTGCGGAAAATCGACACAATTTGCCATACGAAAACCCAATTTTCACAATACGATTTGAACGTGAGTAATTGTGTTTGGGGAGAGGGATCATGGCTCATCCGATTGATGTTCATGTTGGCGACAAGCTTCGTCAACGGCGCTGGATGGCGGGGATTACACAGCAACAGCTTGGCGACAGCGTTGGGACGAAATTTCAGCAAATTCAAAAGTATGAGAGCGGGGCGAACAGAATCAGCGCCAGCCGTTTGTGGGACATTGCCAATGCCCTCGACGTTCCGGTGTCGTTCTTTTTTGAGGGCCTCGATGGCCAGATCGCCGAAACCTCCGAGGCCACGGCAACCACTCTAAATGATAAAGAGGCAATCAGCTTGGTCCGCGTCTATAGCGGGATTCCCGAGGAACAACGCAGAAAGCTGCTTGATTTGGCCCGACTCCTCGGCGATGTCGCCTGATTGGTCCCGCGGATTTGTTACTGGGGCCGATCTATCGCGCTCGCTGTGTTGACGTTTGAAGGGGCAGCAGGCAGAAGGAGCGCAGCATTCCCGCTCTCGAGACAGTGACCCCAACACGGCCCCATGACATCCCAAACCAAACTCCGTGACACCAAGCTGCATGACACTGATCTCGGAGAACTGACTGACTTGGCATGCCGACTCGCCGATGCTGCCGGTGCGGTTTGCCTGCAATATTTCCGCTCAAAGAGCCTCGGCACCGAAGACAAGAACTCCAACTCTGCGGGAAACTTCGACCCGGTAACCGCTGCAGACCGCGCGGCGGAGGCGGCTATCCGGAAAATTCTTGCCGTTGAGCGCCCGGAGGATGGCATCTTCGGTGAGGAAGAGGCTCCGACCATCGGCAGTTCTGGTTTGAACTGGGTGATCGACCCGATCGACGGCACCCGCGCTTTTATCTCGGGCCTGCCGACCTGGGGCATTCTGATCGCGCTGGACGATGGCCAGACCGGGCGCATCGGCGTCATTGATCAACCCCATATTGGGGAGCGTTTTGTCGGGGTGAAGGGAGACTGGGAGAACCGGGCCTGGCTGACTTTTCGCGGCACCACCGAGCCTATTGCCACACGGCCTTGCCCCGATCTGGCGGCGGCGACGCTGTACACAACAACGCCAGATATGTTCACGCCCAAGGAATTGGAGGGCTACCAGCAAGTCCAATCTCGGGTCAGGCTCGCCCGATATGGCGTTGATTGCTACGCCTATGCGCTGCTGGCGCTTGGTCATGTAGATCTGGTAATCGAGTCGAAGCTGAATGCCTATGACATCGCCGGCCCTGCCGCGCTGATCCAGGCGGCCGGCGGGATTGTCACTGATTGGCAGGGAGGCGATTGTCGCTGGGGCGGACAGGCGATCGCCGCCAGCGATCCGGCAGTGCATGCCGCAGCGGTGGCAATTCTGAAGGACTATGCCGCCTGAACCTCAGAATCCATTCGCTAACAGAAATCGATCAATCGCCGCCCAAGCTTGGGAACGCATCGGTTCAGCTTCGATCAGCACCTCGTGCTCGGCACCTTCGATCATGACCAACTCAGCGCCTAGCCGGGCCGCGCCAATGTGCACTTTAGCCGGATCGACAACCCGCTCGAGACTTCCAAGAAGACATAGCCCGGGACAGTTCAGGGGCGGTTGCTTTGCCAGCCAGATCATCTCGGAAAATGACTGATCCATCCAGCCCAGTGTCGGTGATGCCAACTGAAGAGCCGGTTCGCGGCGCAGAGCCGCGGCCATCCAATCGAACATCGCCTGGTCGCTGGTCAGCATGTTTCCTTCGAAACCCGCGAACACGTAGGGTTGATCCAAGTTGCCGAAAGGGAGCCAGGACTCCAACCTTCCGAGCCGACGGGCGAGCCAAAGTATTGCCTTGCTGAACGGTCGAACCAGCCGGTGCATATCAATTCCCAACATTGGCGCTGACATGATTATTGCATCAGGTGTGATCAGACCGCGCGCAATGGCACCCAGACCGATCGCTCCGCCCATCGAATGGACCAACATCAATCGCGGCCCACCGACACTCGATACCGCCGGATGGCCCAACAGGGCCGCGAGGTCGCGGTGATAGTCGGTGAACTGCGCGATATGACCCTTTACCGGCGGATCGACCAGCCGTTGGGAGTGGCCTTGCCCACGCCAATCAAGACTGGCGACGGTGAATCCGCGTTTGACCAGTTCCGCTGCAAGGGGCGCACATTTTTCCAGAAACTCAGTCCGACCGGAGAGCAGCAGAACCAACCCTCGTTTCCCACTATCGTCGCCGTGCCAGATGGCGCCGCGCAGGCGGACGCCGTCGGAGGCGACCAATTCCAGCGTTTCGTCCCAGGCAATTCCGCCCGGCGGCAGGTCGAGCTTAGTCTGCATGGCAATCAGCCTAGTATTTGGCTGAGTTTCATCGCCGTGGTCATATCGCCATCAATGCGCATACGGCCGGTCATGTAGGCTGCCGTCGGCGACAACTCGCCATCGAAGATCTCGCGGAAAGTGTCGAGCGAGGCGCTGATTGTGACATCCGTATCGCTATCTTCCATGCCGACAGTGCCATCGGCGATGTAGACGCACCCCTCGCCCTCAATCTCAAACTTCACAGAGCCTTCGAAGTCTTTCCCGGAAAATTTGTCCCGCAGCGCCACGACTGCTGTCTCCAATGCCTCACTCATAAGGGTCTCCTTTAGCGAAGATTTCAGAATAATCCGCAAATCGTGCCTTGCAGAGGTAAGCCGCTTGCCTATCATTAAGCAATGATCGATTGGACATCAAAGGTTGGATCCTTGCTGGTTGCCGTGGTTATCGGCGCCACCCTGGGTCTGAGTGCACCGCCTGCCGCCGCGCAGCCTTCGGCCCCATCGCCATCGGAAGATGGGGGTTCGGAATTCGGGCCGCAAGTGCCACCGGAACCTGACGCCAAATCCGACGCCAAACCGCAATCCCCCGAGGAGGAGGCAGCGCTGCGCCGGGCAAGACTTGACGGCCTGTTCGCTCGGCTCGCCCAGGGGGACGATCCGAACTGGGAGAAGGTGCAGAATGAAATCTGGCGAGTCTGGTCACAAAGCGGCTCGGCCGCCATGGACTTGCTGTTGGTGCGGGCCGGTCGGGCGATGGATAGCGGCGATAGTGAACTCGCGCTCCGGTATCTTGACGACGTCGTCCGCCTAGCGCCGGATTTTGCCGAGGGTTGGAACAAGCGGGCCACAGTGTATTTCCTGCTGAGCGATTACGGCCGCTCGGTTGCCGATATCGAACGGACATTGGCGCTGGAGCCGCGCCATTTTGGCGCGCTATCGGGCCTCGGCACAATCCTTGAGCGCGTTGGCGACAATAAGGGTGCGATGCGCGCCTACCGGCGTGGTCTGGAGGTTCACCCAAACCTGCCGGGGGCCGCCGCCGGGGCCGAGCGTCTGGCGCCCGATGTGGACGGTCGGAAGTTGTGACCCGCTGGTCCTGACCTGACCGCGCGGTGGGCCTTGCCCACCTCCCGACATGACCCTATGAGAAGCGCCGATCCAACGGCTTCGCACCCAGACCCGATTCTGCGGACCGGCAAGCAAGGTATCCCCATACCGTGACAACCTACCGCCAGCAGACGCCGGATGAGGGTGTGATCAACGCGATCCTCGGCCCAACCAATACCGGCAAGACCCACTATGCGGTCGAGCGGATGCTGTCGCGGGCCAGCGGCATTATCGGCTTGCCGCTGCGGCTGCTGGCGCGCGAGATCTACGACCGGGTCTGCGCGGCCCGCGGCCCCAAGGAAGTAGCGTTGATCACCGGCGAGGAGAAGATTCAGCCCGCCGGCGCGCGCCATTTCATCTGTACCTCGGAGGCAATGCCGCTGGAGAGGAATGTCGATTTTGTCGCCATCGACGAGATCCAGCTTTGTGCCGATCCAGAACGCGGGCATGTGTTCACCGACCGGTTGCTGCATGCAAGGGGCCGCTACGAGACACTGTTCATGGGCTCGGACAACATGCGTGGGCGGATCGCCAGTCTGGTGCCACGCGCCCGTTTCGATAGCCGTGAGCGATTCTCGACGCTGAGCTATTCCGGCGCTACCAAGATCTCGCGGTTGAAACCGCGAACCGCCGTGGTCGCCTTCTCGGCCGATCAGGTCTATGCCATTGCCGAGTTGATCCGGCGCCAGCGTGGTGGTGCGGCGGTGGTGATGGGGGCGTTGAGCCCACGCACCCGCAACGCTCAGGTGGCGCTATACCAGAATGGCGACGTCGACTACATCGTCGCCACCGATGCGATCGGAATGGGGCTGAACATGGATGTGGACCATGTCGCCTTCGCCGGATTGACCAAGTTCGACGGCCATCGCCACCGCCGGCTGGAAGCGAACGAATTGGCCCAGATCGCCGGACGGGCCGGGCGCTTTACCAAAGACGGCACTTTCGGCGTTACCGGCGAGGCCGGGCCGCTGGATGCGGAAACCATCGACGCGATCGAAAGCCACCGGTTCAAACCGCTGACCCGGTTGATGTGGCGCAACACAGATCTGGATTTCGTCACTGTCCCGGCGCTGATCGAGAGCCTGGAATTGCCGCCCCAGCACCCCGACCTGTTTCGCGCTCGCGAGGCGGATGACCTCGCCTCGTTGAAGCATCTGTGGGGCGATACCGAGATCCGCGACCTGACCAATCGCGGCGACCGGGTGCGGTTACTTTGGGAAGTCTGCCAGATTCCAGATTTCCGCAAGACTGTAAGTGGTGATCATGTTACACTTCTGTCGAGCATTTACCGTTTCCTCCTAGCTGATACTGGCGTTATACCTTCGGACTGGATCGCCGGAAACGTTAAGCGGATTGACCGTGTTGACGGGGATATTGACACACTTTCGAAACGGTTGGCCTTCATCCGGACCTGGACTTACGTGGCCAACCGGGGCCAATGGCTTGATGATCCTGAAAGCTGGCGGGAGACCACACGTGAGGTCGAAGACCGGTTATCCGAGGCGCTGCATGAGCGCCTGACGCAACGATTTGTCGATCGGCGCACCAGCGTGCTGATGCGCCGGTTGAAACAGAAGGAACGGCTAGTGGCCGAAGTGAACGACAAGGGCGAAGTCAGCGTCGAGGGTCATTTTGTTGGCCGGATCGATGGCTTTCAATTCACCGTTGATGCGACTGCGGAGACCGAGGAGCTCAAGACGCTTCGTGCCGCCAGCCTCGCCGCGCTACAGGCCGAGTTCGCCCGGCGGGCCGACAAATTGTATCTGAGCCCAGACACCGAGCTGGAGATTACCGAGCAAGGTGGCCTGATGTGGGGTAGCGATGCGATCGGCCGGCTCGAGAAGGGTGACAGCCCGCTGGTGCCGCGCGTCCGGGTCTTCGTCGATGACATTGCCGCGGCAGCGGTGGCCGAGAAGGTCGAACGCCGGCTCGGGCATTGGATCACCCGGCGCATCAACACCCAGTTCGAGCCGCTGCTGGCAATGCGCGACGACGAAGCCGTGACTGGGCTGGCGCGCGGCGTCGCCTTCCAGGTCGCCGAGGCCATGGGTGTGGTGCCACGCCGCCAGATCGCCGATGACATCAAGGCGCTGGGCCAGGACGAGCGTGCACAGCTTCGCAAGCATGGGGTGCGTTTCGGCCAGCACAACATCTTCCTGCCGCTGCTGCTAAAACCGGCGCCGACCCGGCTGAGGCTTATACTATGGAGCCTGTGGGAAGGCTTTGAGGTGTTCGCGGAAGCGCCGCCACCTGGGCTGGTGACGATTCCGGCGCTGGCCGACGCGCCGCGCGGCTACTATGAGCGGGTCGGCTATCGGCTGTGCGGTACACGGGCGTTGCGCATTGATATGTTGGAGCGGCTGGCCGACATGATCCGCCCGATGGATGTGCGCGCCGGGTTCGAGGCGACACCGGACATGCTATCGATCACCGGCTGCACCCTGGAGCAGCTCGCCGAAATCATGAAATCACTGGGTCTTGAAGGCGAACGCGGCGAACGGCCGAAGCCAGTTCGACCTGCCAGAGTGATAGCCACGGATGGGGTGGCGAATGTTGATTCTCCGTCGGCGGAGGGTGCCGCGCCGGAGGCAGATGCCGCCGAAACGGCTGAAATCGAATTAACCGAGCCGAACATTCAGTCCGAACTGCCCGCAGCTGAGCCAGAGGCCGTGTTGGAAGCCGAACCTGCAAACTCGCCGTCAAGCGTTGAGGATGCAATCATTGCACCCGAGACCGAGATTGCCGAAACGGGGGTCACCGAAGCAATCTCAGGCGAAGCTGGGGAGACCGAGACTTTTTATACTTTCAAGCTGCGCCCCCGTTACCAACCGGGTGCCGGCGCTCCGCGCCGATCCGAAGCAAATGGCGGCCAGGCTGAAGGTGAAACTGGTGGAGAGCGACGGGCACGGTTTGGCGGCAAATCGGGCACCAACCCCGACCGAAAGCCTGGCGGAAGGCCTGGCGGCCCGTCAGGCGAAAAGGGAAAAGGCCGCGCCACTGGCAAGGGTCCGCGCCGCGATCGAAACGACAGTCCTCGACCCGATCAAGCCAGCGCCGGACGCAAGCCAATTGAGGCGCGTCCGCCCCGCGAGGAAAAGCCGATTGATCCGCTCAGCCCGTTTGCCATTCTCCAGCAGCTCAAGGATAAGTAGCGCCGCATGGCTGAGGCTGCCGCTCCGGTACAACCATCCTCCGAGAAGATCCGCGTCGACAAGTGGCTGTGGCAGGCCCGGTTCTTCAAGACTCGTGGCCTGGCCGCCGGGCTGGCCGGATCCGGGCGGCTGCGCGTCAACAGCGAACATGTCGCCAAGCCGGCGCAGACAGTACGGCCCGGTGACGTCCTGACCTTCCCACAGGGCGATCGCATCCGGGTGATCCGCGTCGAGGCGCTGGGTTTGCGGCGTGGCCCGGCGCCCGAGGCTCAAACGCTCTATACTGATCTAGACGCCGATCTCGGCGACGCGACTGGCGCCCAGAACGCCGATCCAAAACCAACCCAACAGGCCGAGCGTGATGCCGGCACCGGGCGCCCAACCAAGAAGGAGCGCCGTGAAATCGACGCTATGCGGCGTAACGACCCTTGAAGGCGGAGATTCCTGCTCCTAATACACAGACACGGCACGAACGGTGCAAATTCACGGCGGTTCGCTGTGGTTCGGAACAGACAGGAGATCCGTAGATGACATATGTCGTGACCGATAATTGCATCAAATGCAAATACATGGACTGTGTCGAGGTCTGCCCGGTCGATTGCTTCTACGAGGGCGAGAACATGCTCGTCATCCACCCAGACGAATGCATTGATTGCGGCGTTTGCGAGCCGGAATGCCCGGCGGATGCAATCCGGCCTGACACCGAGGCAGACACCGAAAAATGGGTTGGTTTCAACCTGAAATACTCCGAGATGTGGCCCAACATCACGGTAAAACGCGAGGGCCCGGCGGATGGCGAGAAATTCGACGGCGAATCGGGCAAGCTGGAGAAATATTTCTCGGAAGCGCCGGGCGAGGGTGATTGAGGGTGGCAAATCGCTACTTTTCTCCGCAACTTTAGCGCGAATTTGTTTAAGATTTCGGTAACTTGTCTCTGGCAAACTGACAGAATTGGACCTAGCGCCCGAGAGGAGTGGTAAATCCCGCCCGAATCTGTTATATAAATGTTGCACAACGCTCAAAAGCTGCCGAGTTAACTGTATCGGCGGGACGTGTTTTGTGACGAAAAAAGCAACGATAACTTGGTGCGCAAGCGCTGAGAGGCTCACTTTTAACCGCGTAACGGGCTCCGTTCTCGCAGTTGGAACAACTTGGACTGGAGAGAGAATGTCGAAGAAGATCAACGCATCTTCCGAATTCCGCGCGAACGAATATGTCGTCTACCCGGCACATGGCGTTGGCAGGATCGTATCGATCGAGCAGCAGGAAATCGCCGGTGTAAACCTCGAGCTCTTCGTCATCTCCTTCGAGAAGGACAAGATGACGCTGCGCGTCCCGACGGCGAAGGCGACTTCGATCGGCATGCGCTCGCTGTCGAGCCCGGACCTGATTGCCAAGGCGCTGGATACCCTCAAGGGTCGCGCCAAGGTCAAGCGGGCCATGTGGTCGCGTCGCGCTCAGGAGTACGAGCAGAAGATCCACTCCGGTGATCTGATCTCGATCGCCGAGGTTGTGCGCGATCTATACCGTGGCGGCGACCAGCCGGAGCAGTCCTATTCCGAGCGTCAGCTTTACGAAGCGGCGTTGGAGCGGCTGACCCGTGAGGTTGCGGCGGTCGAGCGCGTCGACGAAACCAATGCCGCTGCCAGGGTTGGCGCGGTTCTGGTTGCGAAGGCCGCGTAAGCCGCCGCCATCAATGAGATATGAGGCCCGCCGGCTAGCCCCGGCGGGCTTTTTCGTGCCGGAATCGCTATTGCCCAGGCCATGGAGAGAAAATTCAATGCCCCTGTACCGCCACGACGCCCGCTTCACGCGGCTCACCGATGCCGACCTCGCCGCCTGGACTGCGATCCCGCCCGCCATCGCGTCGGATTGCATGAACCGCAGCCAGAGCATGGCCGCCCGGATCAAACCGTTGGCGCCTGGGACCCGGTTGACTGGTCAGGCCCGCACTGTCGCCTGCATGGTCGGCGACAACAGCGCGATCCACGCGGCCCTGCGGCTGATCGGGCCGGGTGACGTGTTGGTGATCGCCGCCGGAGGCTATACCGAGACCGCACTTTGGGGCGGTATGCTGACCCAGGCGGCGCTGTCGCGCGGTGCCGCGGGGGTAGTGATCGATGGCGGCGTGCGCGATATCGCCGAGATCCGCGATGCTGGATTCCCCTGTTTCGCCGCCGCCGCGGTGCCATCCGGACCGCACAAGGGTTTCGGCGGCACGATTGACGGCGTGATCTCCTGTGCCGGCTGCACGGTGGCTCCGGGCGATATCATTCTTGGCGACGACGATGGTGTCACAGTCATCCCCCTCGGCCGGGCCGAGGCGCTGCTAGGTGATTGCCGCACCAAGATCGCCGACGAGGATAAGGCGTTGGATCGAATGCGCGATGGAACGCTGCTCGCCGATCAAATGGGCATTCCGGAGCCGACGCTGATTGATTGACATGATTGCGGATTGTTGACAGAACGCTCTCAGTTTGAGACCGTACGGGGAAAGATCGAGGGTGAGCGAGTAGTGGCGAGACTAATGAGCGCGTTCGGGCGAATGCGGGACGCCGTTCTATCAGCGGTGTGGGCTCACTTGCCGTGCTTGATACTGGGCGCCGTTTTTTTTCTCGCTTCGCTGATCTTCCTTGACGCCACTGACGAACAGATCGCGTTCAACACCAACGGTTTGGTTTCCAACCTGCTGAACCAACTTCCGTATTTTTTCGGTTGCCTCGGGATTGTCGGCCTGATCTGGCTGGCGCAGATGCCCCGGCCCAACCGGACCGTCGGAAATCTATGGCGCTGGCTCGCTGGCAAGAACTGGGTCGAAATTATTCTGCTTAGAATACCAATTGCGCTCCTCTTCACCTGGATTATTAGCTACTTACATCTTTATTTTAAGGTGAACATTCCGAATTTCGCACCCTACACTTGGGATCATTACTTCGCCGGTCTCGATCGCTTGATCTTCTTTGGTCAGGACCCCTGGATGATCAGCCACCGGGTATTTCCGGACGTTCTGGCGACTCAAATTTTTGATACCCTGTATTTGACCTGGTTCCTGGTCATGCAGATGTCGATCTTTGCTGTCGCCTTGCTGCCACCGCGCAATACACTCCGGTTAACCTTCCTGCTTGCCTACGGCCTCAACTGGGTCGTTGCCGGAGCGCTATTGGCGATTTTGCTCCCGGCGGCCGGCCCGGTCTATATGGAACCAATCACCGGAGACCCAATGTTCCGGCCGTTGATGGACCAGCTTCACCACCAGGCCGAGACGACAAAGATAGTCGCGCTGGAGGCACAAAAGTGGCTGTGGGAGGGGTACACCCTGCCAGAGGTCGATCCGGTCGGCATTTCCGCGTTCCCGTCGCTGCATCTGACCATCGCGACCACCTGCGCTTGCCTGGGCTTCACGACCGGCAGGGTGGCAGGTTGGCTCGGGACGGCCTTCACGATCGGGATGCTGATCGGCTCGGTCCATCTCGGATGGCACTATGCGATCGATGGCTTTGCCGGGATCGTTTTGGCTCTTGTTTTCTGGCGGATCAGCACTCGAGTAACGCGCTGGTGGCTGACCCGAACTGAACCCGGCATCGCCGGTGAGGCCGCCATTGTCGTGAGCTGAGAAAGCGGGATCGGGCGTTTGCAGTCGCGCTAATTTCTCGGTCCCCCAGGTAACATCCACGTCGCCAAATGAGGCCATAGATATAATTTGTTATCCGCTGAAGAATCGCGTCAGCACGTCAAGATAGATCCGGCTGAGCGCCCGGATTGCATCGATCGGCACCCGCTCGTTCACTTGGTGCATCGTGTCGCCGACCAGGCCGAACTCCATCACCGGGCAGAGATCCTTGATGAAGCGGGCATCCGAGGTACCGCCGCCAGTGGTGAGCTGCGGTTGGCGGTTCGTCGCCGCCGCGATGGCACTGGCAACCGCCTCGACCCGTGGCCCCGGTTGGGTCACGAAGCTTTCGCCTGAGACCTTCCAGTCAAGTTGGACGGTCAGCTCGGTTCCGGCCGCTTCGCGCGCGGCGATCTCCCCGGCCCAGGCGCTGAGGCTGGCAGAGCTGTGCAGGTCATTGAAGCGAATGTTGAAAGCGGCCCGACCCGCCGACGGGATCACGTTGCTGGCCGCGTTACCGGTGTCGATCGAGGTCAGCGCCAGCGTCGAGGGTTGGAAATGCTCGGAGCCTTGGTCGAGAGGTGTCTCCGCCAGCGCGGCACAGACGCGGGCCAATGTCGGCAAGGGGTTGGCGGCGCGCTCCGGATAGGCGGAATGGCCCTGCTTGCCGCGCACGGTCACCATGCCATTCATCGAGCCGCGTCGGCCAATCTTGGCCACATCGCCGAGATCGGTCACTGAAGTCGGTTCGCCGACCAGGCAAAAGTCCGCCGTTTGGCCACTCTTGCGCATCCAGTCGAGGATTGCCACGGTGCCGTCGGTGGCGTCGCCCTCCTCGTCGCCAGTGATCAGGAGGGCGATGGAGCCATCGGGCTTGGTGGCCACTATCTCGGCCGCCGCAGCGACAAAGGCGGCAACGCCGGACTTCATGTCGGTCGCACCCCTGCCCCACAGCACGCCGTCGACAATTTCTCCGCCAAACGGATCATGGGTCCAGGCCGCGTGGTCGCCCACCGGCACCACGTCCGTGTGGCCGGCGAAGGCGAAGACCGGCTGCGTCGTGCCCCAGCGAGCATATAGGTTCTCGACCCCGCCTCGGCTGATCCGGGTGCAGGCAAAGCCGAGCGGCCGCAAGGTTTGCTCGAGCAGTGCAATAGCACCACCTTCCTCTGGGGTAACAGAAGGGCAGCGGATCAGGTCGGCGGTGAGGGTTACCGGATCGATCATCATCAATCCTCCAGCAGCGTGACGCTGGCAACAATCACCGCGTTCTCGGCCAGGGCGCGCGCCATCAGGGCCTTTTCCTCGTCGCCAAGCTCGATGTCCGGGGCTTCGCGCGTGCCGTAGGACGAGACGTCGAGTGGTGACATTCCGGCCTCGCGGAGCACCTTTACGGTCTCGTCGACCGCGTGGCGTTCGGTGCGACCGGAGGCGTAGCACATCATCGCCGCCCCGGTGGTGCCGTCTGGCAGCCCGTCGCCCTCGATGCGGCCGGTTTCGACCAGGAGGATGTAGACGGTCTCGGGTGTTTTCGTGGCCTTCTTCTCAGTCACGCAACAGCTCGTTGATCGAGGTCTTCGAGCGGGTGCGCTCGTCAACCCGCTTGACGATGACGGCGCAGTAAAGGCTGGGGCCGGGTGAGCCGTCGGGGAGTGGCTTGCCCGGCAGTGAGCCAGAGACCACCACCGAATATGGCGGCACCTCGCCGATGAAGGTCTCGCCGGTGGCGCGGTCGATGATCTTGGTCGAGGCACCGAGAAAGACCCCCATCGACAGCACCGAACCCTCTCGCACAATCACCCCCTCGGCGACCTCGGAGCGGGCACCGATGAAGCAGTTGTCCTCGATGATCACCGGTCCCGCCTGCAATGGCTCCAGCACACCGCCAATCCCAGCGCCGCCGGAGATATGGACATTCTTGCCAATCTGGGCACAGGAGCCGACGGTGGCCCAGGTATCGACCATCGTGCCACTGTCGACATAGGCACCAAGGTTGACGAACGAAGGCATCAACACCACGCCAGGCGCGATATAGGCCGAGCGGCGGACAATGCAGTTTGGCACCGCGCGAAATCCCGCGGCGCGCCATTGGTTCTCGCCCCAGCCGTCGAATTTCGAGGGCACCTTGTCCCACCAGGTCGCGTTTCCGGGTCCGCCGGGGATCGGTGTCATGTCGTTCAAGCGGAACGACAGCAACACTGCCTTCTTGGCCCACTGGTTCACGGTCCAGTCCCCGCGGGCATTTTTCTCGGCAACCCTCAGCGCACCCTTGTCCATCTGGTCCAGCGTGGTGTCGACCGCATCACGCACCGCGCCCTTGGTGGCAGTGGTCACCTGGTCGCGTGCCTCCCAGGCGCTCTCGATCGCGGCGGAAAGATCGGCATGGCTCATGGTGGTCTCCTTGAGGGCGTCCAGGCGGAATAATTCTCCGGACTGCCTATAGGGCGGTTGCCATTTCCGCGCAATGTTTCAGGTGAGGCGGGAGGCATGTTGGCTGTCGCGAATTTCCTGATTGCGATGCTGGGCCAGCGCCATTAGGTCAGAGGAGACAACCGGCACGTCCGGGCAATAGTGAGGCAGCATGACCGAAAAACGCGTATCGATCTTCCCGCCGGCGGATTATGACGCCAAGCGAGCAGAGAAGGTGCCCGACACCCCGCAGACCCGGTCGCCGGCTTTCCGCCTGGCATTCCGCGACTCGGAGTTTCTGGAGCAGGACGAACTGCGACCAGTTCGCCTTCAGCTCGAGTTGCTGAAGTCGGAGTTGATCCTGCGCGAGCATGGCATCGTCTCGACCGTGGTGATGTTCGGCGGCGCACGCATACCGTCGCCCGACCGGCGCGAGACAGCGCGGACCAAGACGCTTGGCGAGCTGTCGCATTTCTACGAGGAAGCGCGGACGTTCGCCGGGCTGGTCGGGGCGGAATCTGTGCGACGCGGTGGCCATGAATACGTCGTCTGCACGGGCGGTGGTCCTGGCGTCATGGAGGCCGGCAGCCGCGGCGCCAGTGAAGTTGGGGCGCTGACGATCGGGCTGGGCATCGTGCTGCCACGGGAAGAAGCGCCAAACCCCTATGTGACGCCCGAGCTGTCGTTCAACTTCCACTACTTCGCCATTCGCAAGATGCATTTCCTGATGCGGGCGCGGGCGGTTGCAGTGTTCCCCGGCGGATTCGGCACGCTGGACGAGCTTTTCGAGACCCTGACCCTGATCCAAACCGCCCGAATGGAGCCGATCCCGGTGCTGCTGTTCGGGCGCGACTTCTGGCAGAAGATCGTCAACTGGGAAGCGCTGGCCGATGCCGGGACGATCGCGGCGGAAGACCTCGAGTTGTTCCACTTCGTCGAGACCGCCGAGGAAGGCTGGGAGATTATCTGTGATGCGGAGGGGATCGATGGGTGATATCCTGATCGACCATCACTTCTTCTATCTTTCACTCCCCTGCCCGCGAACCCTTTGCGGCTCCTGCATTGCTTCGCCCTCGATCTCGACCAGCATACCCGGCGCTGCCAGCCCGGCGCACACGATATAGGTCATCGGCGGCATGTGCCCTTCCATGACTTCGTCGCGGATCGCGCGGTAGGCGGCGGTGACATCCGGCTGGGTGACGAAGACCGTGACCTTGATCAAATTCGTCTTGTTCATCCCTGCCCCGGCCAAAACCGCAAACAGATTCGACCAGGCACGGCGCGATTGGGCCTCGAAACCCTGCTCAAGGGTGCCGTCCGGGGCGACGCCAACCTGCCCCGCGGCAATCAGGCGCGTGCCGATGGTAGACACCAACGCGCCATGGGAATATTTTGACCCAGGCCGGGCAATGTCTTTGGGATTGAAGAATTTCATATCGTCATCCCTGAGGTTTCACGCAGGCAAGGAATGCACCAAAATCACGATCGTTCCAACTGTTCCATGCTCTTTGGTTATACACTGGCACGGGCAATGATGCCGTTCGCTCGATCATTGCGTTTGATCTCAATGTTCAGGTGCCAGATAAATCACCGAGGTGGACCGGGCCGCCGCTACGCTTCAACAATCAACCTGTGCGTTTAGTCGGTGGCGGCCGATTACCTTGTTGTGCGAATTATTCAACAGATCGACAAATTGTACCCGATGCCGACATATAGATTGAACGACGCTGCCGACTAGCTTATTTAGTTATTCGGTTATTCGACGTTCACGATGGGGTGGGACTACTAACGTATGAAATATATGCAGCAAGACGTGCGGCCCGAGGCAAACGCAACAACGCCCCGGGAATTCCAAAAGGCACTGGCACAATATCGCGAGCCGGATCACACACGCAGCACACTCGAGCTGGTCATAACCGGAGCATCCTTCGTGGTGCTTTGGGTGATCGCCTGGTGGGCGCTGTCGATAAGCTACTGGCTGAGCCTCGCCATCAGCGTGCCGGCGGGGGCATTTCTCATGCGGCTTTTCCTGATCCAACACGACTGCGGCCACAACGCTTTCTTTCGCCGCAAAAGCGTTAACGACTGGGTCGGGCGCATTCTCGGCGTATTGACGCTGACACCCTACGATTATTGGCGGCGCAGCCACGCGATCCACCATGCTACATCTGGGAACCTCGACCGGCGCGGGATTGGTGACATCGACATCCTAACCGTCCGCGAATATCGGGCATTGCCGCGGTCGCGGCGCGTTCTTTATCGTCTCTATCGCCATCCGTTAGTTTTGTTTCTGCTTGGTCCGGCTTACCAATTCCTCCTGCGCAACCGTCTGCCGTTGGGCATCGCCGATTCAGATCGGGGGTATTGGATCAGCACCATGGGCACCAATGTCTCAATCGCTGTCGCAGCCTCCATCATGATCTACGCCGTTGGCCTAGCGCCCTTCTTGATGATTCAGCTGCCTATTACCCTGATTGCATCGTCGATCGGCGTCTGGTTGTTCTATGTCCAGCACCAGTTCGAACATACGCTTTGGGACGAGGACGACCACTGGCAATTGCCTGACGCGGCCCTGTATGGCAGCTCGCATTACGATCTGCCTGGAGTTCTTCGTTGGATCACCGCAAATATTGGCGTGCATCATGTGCATCACCTCAGTAGCCGGATACCGTTCTATCGCCTGCCACAAGTGCTTCGAGATTTCCCTGAGCTGACCGAAGTCAAGCGTCTGACACTGATCGAAAGCTTCGCCTGCATGAAGTTGCGGCTTTGGGACGAGGGCCAGCGCAGGCTGGTCTCATTCTCCGAGGCTCGGGCACTATCGGTGGAATAAGACGAAACGCCATTCTATTCGGCGTCAACGGGACCGAATTTGCTCGACTCTGCCGCTGCTTCACGTTTCAGGCGACGCCGATAAACGTTGAATGAAACGGGCAGCGACAGAATGTAGAGCACATCCGCCGCTATCAGAGTTTCCCAGGTGAAAACCGACAAGGAAGCAATCGCGGCGGCGCAGCCGACGAGGACGTATAAAAGACTGTCTGGATTGATATGGATGTGTTTGATCGAGAAGGTGGGAAGCGTGCTGACCGCAAGCAATCCCACGATCACCAGATAGACGAAGATCGTGCGGTCGTACTCTTTGATCTCCTCAAAGCCCAGCATCAGAAAGAACATTGGTAGCAACGCCAGGCAACCTACCATCGGGGCCGGGACACCGACGAAGAATTCGGCCTTCCAGGCAGGAATGTCGGAGTCTACCATCGCCACGTTGAACCGGGCCAGACGCAGCGAGCAGCAGACACCGAGTGCGAGGACCGCGAACCAACCGAGGTTTGCGTGTGGGGTGCCGGTGAATATCGCGATATAGAGCAGCAATCCGGGAGCAATTCCAAAGTTGAAAAAGTCCGCCAGGGAATCCAGCTCGGCACCGATCGGAGTGACGCTGTCCAGGATGCGGGCGATCCGGCCGTCCGCCGCGTCCAGAAATGCCGCCAGGACGATCATCAACATGGCGTAGCCAAATTTCCCCTCCATCCCGAACCGTACCGAGGTCAACCCAAGGCAAATCACGAAGATGGTTACGAGATTGGGGATCAATTGCCGAAAAGACGGGCGCTTGCGTTTCACCTTCCCTGCCACGCCTAAATCTCCCTGTACTTTCGTCGCTCACCTGACGCGAAAAGGTCCGCCAGCACCGTCTCTCCCGCAACCATGGTTTGCCCGAGGCCGATCAATGGCTGGATACCCGCGGGCAGATATATATCCAATCGGCTGCCAAAGCGAATGAGACCGAAGCGCTCACCGGTGTCGATCGACTGGCCTTCGGCGACCTCACAGAGAATGCGCCGTGCGACCAATCCGGCAATCTGCACGACCCCAATCATCTGCCCGTCTGTCGCTTCGATGGTCAAAGCGTTCCGCTCGTTGTGTTCACTGGCTTTGTCCAGCGATGCGTTGAGAAACTTGCCGGAGTGATAAACGATTCTGCGGATCGAGCCGCCGATCGGCGCCCGGTTCACATGGCAGTTGAAGACATTCATGAACACCGAAACGCGGATGCGGGGAACGTCTCCCAAATCAAGCTCGGGCGGCGGCAGCGTCTCGACAATCAGCGAGACCACGCCATCGGCAGGAGAAACGATCAGACCGTCTTGCTGCGGCACCGAACGCACGGGGTCGCGAAAGAAGTAGTAACACCAGATTGTCATCGCCAGTCCGGGCCAGAAAAGCACGCTCCAGATCAAACTCAGAACCACTGTTATCCCGGCGAAAATCGCAATAAAGCGCCAACCCTCGTTGTGGGTCGGCACGGCGACGATCTTGAGCATGCTCATTGCAATCTCTCGTTCATGGTCTGGTTTGAGACTCTGTATCAATCTTTAGAGTTTTTTTGCGCCCCGATGGGCTCAAGCTGGGCACCTTGTCTCATTGTATTCAGACATCTCCGCTGCACGAGCGAACCCATTCCGCAAGCATTCGCACGATCACAGGCGGACAATACATTGCGATTCCGCCGGTGGCGATGCCGTTGTGTACATTTTCAGCCCTCTAGCTGGTGAACGCGACGGCGTCTGGTCGAATTTCTTCCGGCATCGGGTCGACGGCACGCCCAGGCGCCCCATCGCCTCAAGGCAATACGTCGAATTGCATCAACAGGGTGCGCTGGGACGACCGGAAATTATTGTCGGAAATCAACCAAAGCCGGATGTCGCCGCCAGGGCCGCGGTCAAGCGAAATGCCCTCCATGTTGTCGATGCCGCTGTCGGCCTCGAAGGCGGCCAAGGTTTCAGCGCTTTCCGGCAACGGCAAGAAATCGGGGCCGAGGCTATAGCGCATCACTCGAATGCTTAGCCCGTAGAACAACGAAAAGTCGCGCAATATCAGATAGAGCCGTCCATCTGGGCCAACGTCGGCGCCGGTGACCGAATGGGCGCCGACGCTTGGCAAACGAAATTCTGTAACGACCCCAGATTGGTCAATTAAAAACATCGGAACACCGTCGCCATCGGCGCCCTCTGAGAAAGTAATCAGACGGCCATCGGGCAAGGTCGCCAACGCCTCCAACCCGGTGTTTGAGCTGAACTGCTCGAATTCCGGCGACGTTATGGTCCCACCCATCCGACCGTTGTCACCCAGAAACATTATTCGATGGTCACGTTCGAACGAGACGACCAGTCGGGATCCGAGCCGCGTCAGGTCCTCCGAGTCGCCCGTATTCTTGGGGTAACGGCGCCCTTTACCGTCACGCATATTTGCCCTGCGCGCATCGACGAGCCGCAGATCGTCGCCCTCGAGTATCATCGATGCGCCGAGCCACCGACCCTTGTCCGAGAGGGCGATGAACTGCTCTCCCGACACCAGAAGCCCTGAGAAGCCGCCATAACTAAAATGGTCGTTTTCCAGGGTCCATGCACCACGTAACGCTAACCCAGCAAGCTCGCCGCCAAGTATCTCAACATGCTCCACGGTGATCGTGATTGGCGCGCCGTCAGCCATCACCTGCTCCCATCCATCCGGGGCCGGCTGATCGGCCCTTGCGGGATCGCCCACCGCCCCATGGACCAGCAAGAAACCCGCGAGTATCAGGATAGAGACAATCGGGCCGGCCCGCCCACCTCTCACTGCAGCACCGTTGTGCGGCAGGATTCGGGGAGATCTTGCAAGGTCAATTCTACATATAGTTTGGTAGATGGTTTGGGGTTCAATGCCTCGTCACTGAACCACCAAGCCAACTCGTCGCCGCAACCATCGCCCGCAGGTGGCGCCTCCTGATCGATGCATCCGGGGCTGTTTTTCGGGCAGTTCAAGCGTACATGGAAATGCGAGTCATGCCCCCACCATGCCCGGACCTTGCGCAACCAATCGCGTTCGCCAGGAGGTTCGGCCTCGCACATCGCACGCTTGATCGCGGCATTGACGAAGATACGCGCCACGGCCGGATCGCGGGCCGCCTGCCTGATCAATGCGTGGTGTTCCGGGTGCCAGGCATTGCCAACCCCCATTCGGTCGGCGCGCACGACCGACAGGCTGGAAATTTTTTCGCGTTCACTCGTGCTGAGCGCCTCAGACCCAGGAATGCGCAGCCAAATGTCGGCGTCCAACCCGACCTGATGCGAGCGGTGGCCACCGTTCATCGGCCCGCCGCGCGGTTGGCTGACGTCGCCGACAAAGAGCCGGGGCCAGCCGATACCGGCCGCGCCCCGTGAAAGGCGGTCGATGAAGGCTACCATCTCTGGATGCCCCCAATTGCGATTGCGGCTTAGCCGCATTGCCTGCCAGCCGGGGCCCGTTTCGGGCAATTCTGTCGCTCCAGCGAGACACCCCTTGGCGTAAGAACCAAGCGGTTGAGACGGACCGGCCGATGGCAGACGCTGCGCGCCGAAGATGGACTTGGCAGGCTCGGTCGCTCCAGCAGCGCCGGTTAGCAAGGCCGCGCTCGCAAGAATCGCCCAAATATACTGCACCAACCGCATGCCACTCTCCAGTATGCCGCCATTCGATCACGTTGGAGCATGCCTGCGCCACCCTCGCCAAGAAATCAATTCCCGGCAACGCTTTGATTTGATGTTGAGCTGGGTAATTCGCCATGAATCTACATTGCCGCGCCGGACCGTAACGGGCTGCTAATGCCTCGCCACTAAGGTTGCCTTCGGCCGCTCCGGCCACCCGGAGTTCGCGATGGCCGCAGCTGGCGATAAACGCCCGATCATAATAAAGAGAAAGAAGGTCATCATCGGAGGCGCGCACCATGGTGGCGCGTGGAAAGTCGCCTATGCCGATTTCGTAACCGCGATGATGGCATTTTTTTGCTGATGTGGCTGTTGAACGCCACCAGCGAGAAACAGCGTAAGGGGCTGGCCGATTACTTCAATCCTACCCTACCGATCAGCCGCACGTCGGCCGGAGGCGCCGGGATGCTCGCAGGCGAGAATCTATTTGTTCAGCAAACCCTCGCCGGAACCCAGAAAGAGGGTGCGCAACCGAAGCCCACGCATCGCGAGCCTGTCCCGGCACTCGGCGACAAGGAGGCAGTGCAGGACACACCGGTTGAAACTCAGCCCGGCACGCCAACTGAAGCATCACAGGTCGCATCTTCAGGTGCGGCGACAGCCAATGGCAGCATTGAGACCAACCCTCTCGGCGAAACTGCGGCCAACCCAGGCGAAGCAACCGGTTTTGACGCCGCCGAGGCCGGGGCTCAGGCCGTCGAGCGAGCCGAGCAGGCGCGGCTGGAGGAGGTGGGCAGACAAGTTGCTTTGGCGATGGCCGCCACTGAAGACGGCACGCTCGAGCGCCACTTCTTTCTCCGCATCACTGATGAGGGCTTGGTAATCGAGATCATCAATGCCGACGATCAGCCACTGTTCGCCTCGGCCTCGGCGGTGCCGGCACCGATCCTGCCGATTCTGATCGACATTCTGGTACCGGTTCTGGGCAAAATTACCAACGATATCGCCGTTGTCGGTCATACCGACTCAGTGCCCTTTGGCAGCAAAGACTACTCGAATTGGGAACTCAGCGCCGACCGGGCCAATGCCGCACGCCGGTTATTGACACAGCTTGGCCTGCCGGAGGGACGGATCAAACGCGTGACTGGCAAAGCCGCGGTCGAGCCACTGGTATCCGACCGGACCGCCCCCGAAAACCGACGAATTGCGATTACCTTACTGCGTCACTCTGGGCGGACCACTGAAGGTAACTCTGGCCTTAACCTTGTTCGTTAGGCGTCGCTTAACGGGCAATCCGGATACTGGTTTTCGAAACACGAGTTCAGAATGTTCATGTGAGGTCAATCAATGAGTCTTTCTAGCGCACTAAATGCTGGAGTTGCCGGGCTGTCGGTCAATGCGACGCGGCTGGCGGTAATTTCCGACAACATCGCGAATTCCTCGACCAGCGGTTATCGCCGTTCAGATGTCTCGTTCTCGTCGCTGGTGACGCCCTCGAACGCGAACGCCTATAGCGCTGGCGGGGTGTCAGTATCAGCCTTTCGCGACGTCGTCTCGGCCGGCTCACTGATCACAACCGGAAATTCCACTGATATTTCGGCGTCGGGCCGCGGCATGTTGCCAGTGACGACGACCGCGTCAGTCGAACTGAGCTCCGCGGAGCGCCCATTTCAGATGGTGGCAACTGGTTCCTTTACGCGGGACGAGAACGGTTACCTGGTAACCCGCAGCGGGTTGGCCCTGCTCGGTTGGCCGACTGACGCGGAGGGTGCCATCAATGGCTCGGTGATCCGCGAGAGCCCGAGCAGCCTGGTCCCAGTACAAATTTCGCCATTTCTCACCGTGTCGGAACCGACCACGTCAATGAATCTCGGGATCAACCTGCCGGCAAGCCAAACCGAAGCCGGTGGACTCGGCGATCCGTTCGAGACCACGATCGAGTATTTCGACAGCGTCGGGCGTGACTTCCTGATTCGGGCCGAATTTACGCCGGTTGTTCCCGCTATCGGCTCCAGCAATCAGTGGCGTGTCTCATTTTACGACAGCGCCACCAGTGCAACCGTTCCAATAGCCGAATATGATCTGGCATTCGACGCGACTCGCACCGGGCGCGGCGCGTTGCTCTCGGTCACACCAGTCGGCGCCGCGATCTATGATCCTGTTGCCGGCACGGCCCAGGTGGCTGTCGTCGATGGGCCGATCGATATATTCATCGGTGCGCCCACAATTGCCGGCGGTTTGATTCAACTCGACGCCCCGTTCTCGCCGACCGATGTATCCAAGAATGGCGCCCCGGCCGGTAACCTGCAAAGTCTCCAGGTCGATGACCAAGGCGTGCTTGAGGCGATTTACGATACCGGACAGACCCGCGCGCTATTCAGGATCCCGCTGGTCAATGTGCCAAACCCGAATGGGTTGACGGCACTTGATGCTCAGGCTTTCGCGCCATCGCCGGATTCCGGAGGTATGTATCTCTGGGATGCCAATACCGGCCCGGTGGGTGGTATCGTCGGATTCTCCTTGCAACAGAGCTCCGTCGATGTGGCGCGTGAGTTGACCGACCTGATCCAGACCCAGCGCGCCTATTCCTCAAACGCAACCACGATCCGAACCGTCGACGAAATGCTGCAGGAGACCACAAACCTGAAGCGGTAATCGCCGCCTGATGCGGTGATGCAGCTACCGCAGCAAGAGAAACGATGACGCCATGTCCATTGCAAACGCTCTGAACAATGCCATTAGCGGGCTAAATGCAACCGGCAAGCTGGCCCAGATCACCTCGGGCAACCTCGCCAATGCCTTGACAGACGGCTATGGTCGGCAGACCGTCAATCTTTCCTCGACCGTTCTGGGGGGCTTTGGTGCTGGTGTCTCGGTCACCGGGGTATTCCGCGCGTCCAGCCCTGAACTGACCTCGGCCCGCCGTGTTGCCGATGGCGACCTGGCTGGTGGTCAGCGGGAGCTTGACTCTCTGGTACGGCTCGAGCGCAGCATTGGAGTGGCCGGGGGGAGCGACACGCTCGCCACCCGCGTCATCGCCTTTGAAGCCAGTTTGCGGCAACTTGCCGAAACCCCTGAACTGGCGCCACGCCAGGCCGCCGCCGCCGCAACCGCAAGCGACTTGGCGGCAAAACTGAACCAGATCTCCTCCGAAAGCGCCCGCGTGCGCCAAACAGCCGATGCCGAGATCGTGCGCCAAGTCACTGAGGTGAACGGGGCGCTGAGCAAAATCGCCAAGCTCAACCGCCAGATCCAGATATTCTCCGCCACGGGCCGCGAAACTGCCAACCTGGTCGACCAGCGCGAGCAATTGATCGACCGGGTCGCCGCGATCGTGCCGATTCGCGAGCATGCACGCAACGATGGTGTTATCGAGTTGACGACCGCTCAGGGGCTCTCGCTGGTCGACACCAGGGCCCAGGAGATTGAGTTCACCCCGACCCCGATCATCACCGCGCCGATGCGCTATGACAGCGGCGCCGGCGCGCTCTCAGGCCTGACGCTTAACGGCGTTAACATCACTCCCGGCGGGCCGGGCAGCCAGGCTATCGCAGGCGGCGGAATGGCAGCCCAATTCGCCATCCGCGACAACATCGCCACCCAGGTCTCTGATCGCGCCGATGCGCTTGCCGCCGACCTGATCGGCAGACTTGCCGCGTCCGGCGTCGATCCAACGCTGCTGCCGGGCGAGCCGGGCCTGTTCACCGATAACGGCGGCGTCTACGATCCCCTGACATTGACCGGGCTGGCCGGACGCATCCAGCTGAACGCCGCTGTCGATCCCGACGCCGGCGGCAATCCGGCGCTGTTTCGCGACGGGCTCGGCGCCATCACCCCTGGACCGGCAGTCAACGGAGACTTGCCGCGCGCGCTCCTCGATGCCCTGACCGCGACTATTGGCGTGGTCACTGTGCCTGGGCTGTCCCCGGCCCTGTCGTTCGCCGGCACCGCCGCCGGGTTGGTCGAGCTCACCGCCTTCGATCGGGTATCGGCCGAGGTTGGGGTCGCCTCATTCTCGAGCACCCGCGAAACACTGGCCAGCGCCGAGGCACATGCCATCGGCGTCAATACCGACGCCGAACTACAATTCCTGATCCAGATCGAGCAGGCCTACGCGGCGAATGTACAGGTGATCCAGGCCGCGTCGCGGATGCTGGACCGGATATTGGAGATCTGACCCCAATGACCTTCTCCCCAATCGGATTTCCGGCCCAGCCCCGCAACGACCTCCTGTCACGCCTGGTCGGCCAGCTCCGCAACCAATCGGACATCGCCCGGCAGGAGGTGGTGACCGGGCTTCGCGCTGATCCAGCCAGAACCCTCAATGGCAAGGTGTCGGAGCTGTTGGGTGTCGAGCAATCACTCGCCGAAATCGCCCAGTACCGCGAGATCATCGGTCTGGCAAGCGCCCGCGCCGCCGTTACCCAGAACTCGCTGAACGTTCTGCGCGAACTCGCCGACGACCTGAGCGTGAACGGCCAGATTGCGCTCGACGCCAACCTCACCAACGCCAGTGAGGCCGCTTCAGCCTCGGCCCGACAGGCCTTGGGGGCGGCCATTTCGGCGCTCAATGTAAGCTTTGGCGGTCGACGCCTGTTTGCCGGGGACGCCGGCGACAGCCCGGCGGTAGCTTCGGCCGAGGATTTTATGGCGGCTTCGGTGCCGATCCTTGAGGCCGGCCCCACAGCGGGCGCCGCCTATGCCAATCTGACGGTCGATTTCACCACCGGAGGCGGCCTGTTCGACACCAGTCTCTATGGCGGTGGCACCGGTAACGCACCTGCGAGCGAGGTCGCGCGCGGCGAGCGCCTGGAATTCGCCCAACGCGCCGACGCGGCGCCGATCCGGGCGCTGTTGCGCGACCTGGTCACATTGGCTACCGCCTTCGACCCCTTCAACAGCATCCCCGAGGCCGACCGCCGCGCCCTTGCCGGGCAAGCGATTGCCGGCCTGCGCAACAATGTCAGCGCGCTGGTCGGCATGGCCAGCAACGTCGGCGCGGCGGAGGAACGCATGGCCACCGTCGCGGCCCGGAACCAGGCCTCCGAGTTGGGGCTGACCCTGGCCCATTTGAGCCTGGCCGGGCGCGATCAGTTTGAGGCTGCCGCCGAGCTGACCAATCTCGAAACCCAGCTGGAGACGACCTATCTGGCCACCGCAAGACTTTCCAACCTGTCGCTCGCCAATTTCCTGCGCTGACGCGAGATCAGACCCCAAATGCCGCGATCCTGAATTTTGCAGAACTAACAACCGGAACCGGAGCAGAATGCCCCTGAAATCCAACATCGGCCCAGCGCGGCCCGTTCGACTATCCAATTTCTGGTCCACCTTCTGGACCTTCGCATGGCCTGCCATTCCCCGGTTTAGACCGGTGTCGCGGGGATTGGCGATTGTTCTTGCCGTGACCATCGCCATCACAGCGCCTGCCCCGGCCGAGGCCGCACCCAGGATCAAGGATCTGGTCGAGATCGAGGGCGTTCGCGGAAACGATCTGGTCGGCTACGGCCTTGTCGTCGGCCTCAATGGTACCGGCGACGGTATTCGTAATGCCCCCTTCACCGAGGAGGCGCTGGCCAACCTGCTGGAGCGGCTGGGCGTCAACGTCAGCGGCGAGGCCTTCAGGCCAAAGAACGTCGCCGCCGTAATCATCACCGCCACCCTGCCCGCCTTTGCCCGCCCGGGTGGGCGCATCGACATCACCGTCTCGGCCATCGGCGATGCCAAGAACCTGCTCGGCGGTACTCTGGTGATGACCCCGCTCAGTGCCGCCGATGGCGAGATCTACGCCGTTGCTCAGGGCCCGATCATCGCCGGCGGGGTTAGCGCCTCCGGTGCCGCTGCCTCCGAGCAGATCGGCGTGCCGACGTCCGGCTCAATCCCGGGCGGCGCCCGTGTCGAGCGCGAGATCGGTTTTGTCTTCGGCGATATGGACCAGATTCGCCTGGCGCTTCGCGAACCTGATTTCACCACAGCCTCCCGCATCGAGGCCGCGATCAACGCCGAACTCGGCAAGCCGGTGGCGCTTATGGGCGATTCCGGCACCGTCACCCTCGACCTGACTGTTGCGGGTGAGACCCCGGCCCGCCTGATCAGCCTGATCGAGAACATCACCGTCTCCCCGGCCAGCAAGGCCCGCGTCGTCGTCGATCAACGCTCCGGCACCATCGTGCTGGGGGCGGATGTGACGATCAGCCGGGTCGCTGTCGCCCAAGGAAGCCTGTCGATCCGGGTCACCGAAACGGCACTCCCGTCGCAGCCCAGTCCATTCTCGGAAGGCGAAACGCTGTTGGTGCCCCGCACTACTGTCGAAATCAGCCAGGGCGGCAACAATCGCGTCGCCGTGGTCGAGGAAAATGTCACCCTGGCCAACTTGGTTGACGGCCTCAACGCGCTTGGCGTTGGCCCGCGCGACATGATCGACATCCTGAAAGCGATCAAAGCCGCCGGCGCGCTGCATGCGGAGTTGTTGGTACAGTAGAGGCGCCTTAACAGGAGGCGTCACCAAAGGATATCGGCGGCTTCCCCGGCTTCCAGACGTTCCTTGAGGTCATCGCCAACCCAAGGCATCCGGAACACGCCGAGCTTCTCGACTGGCATGGCGGCCCATATGATCGCGCCGACATTGGCGCGCCGGAGATCACCGCCCGGATGGCGGGTTTTACTAAGACGCGGGGTCGATGGCGGTAGGAAATCGCCCCGATCTGACACCGCCTCTCAGTCGTCACCGAAGATCAGCTGAGGCAGGTCGGCCATGTTCCAGCCGAAGATATCCCAGGTCCGCGCCATGTGTTCCGGCAGAGGTGCGGCGAAGGTCATGTGTTTGCCGGTCATCGGATGCGCAAAGCTCAGCCGCGCCGCATGCAGGTGCAGTTTGCGGCTGATTGCCCCGCCCAGACCGGAGCCCCAACCGGAGCCGGTTTTCTCCTGCCCGCGACCGCCATATTTGCCGTCGCCAGCGACCGGGCAACCGATCGCCGCCATATGGGCGCGGAGCTGGTGGGTGCGCCCGGTGACCGGCCTCATTGCCACCCATGCCGCACGCCCGCCGGCCTGATCGATCACACGATAGTCGGTGGTGGCGTGCTTGGCGCCCTCGGTTGCCTCGACCTCGTCGGGATGAACCAGGCGCATCTTCTCGTTCTCGCCCTTGCTTCCGGCCTTGATCAGCCCGTATCGCACGGTGCCGCGAGAAGGCTCCGGTCGCCCGGCAACCGCGGCGAAATATATCTTCTCGACCGCCCGTGACCGGAACAGCCGCGACAGCTCGACCGATGCCGCACCGGTTCGCGCCAGCACCAGCAGACCGGAGGTGTCCTTATCCAGCCGGTGCACCAACCGGGGATCGTCGCCGCGCCCGAACCGCAAGGCTGACAGCATCGCAACGAGATGGCGCTGCTGGCCGGTGCCCCCCTGCACCGCCAATCCGGGGGGCTTGTTCAGCACAATCATGTGGTCGTCGCGCCAGACCACCGCATCGAGCAGCATCTGCGCCTCGTCGGCGCTGGGTTCTTCGCGCATCGGGCGTTCCGAGCGCTCGACCTCGTCGGGCATCGCACCGGGCAGCGGCGGCACGCGGACCACCTGCCCCGGCGCCACCCGGGCTGAGGTTTTCACCCGCCCGCCATCAACCCGCACATCGCCCTTGCGGCACAGCTTTTCCAACAGTCCCTGCTTGACCTGCGGGAACTGGCGCCGAAACCAGCGGTCGAGCCGCTGCTCGGCCTCGTCCGGCCCGACGGACAGGTGCTGAACCCCACTCACAGCCTGAACCATCACGGCCCCCAAACGCCGCGCGCCAGCGTCAACCCAACCCATAGACCCAGGATCGACAGCATAACCGAGCCACCGATATAGGTCGCCGCAGCGAGGTTGCGCCCGCGCTCGATCAGAAACAGGGCGTCCAGTGAAAATGCCGAGAAGGTGGTAAAGCCGCCGAGGATACCTGTCATCAGGAACGGCCCGAAGCGACCCCAGCTGCCGGGAAACCGCTCCATCATGATCACCGCCGCAACCCCCATCACCAGCGAGCCGCCCACATTGACCATCAGCGTCCCGTAGGGGAACGCCAGCCCCAGTGTCTGCCCGGCCCAACGCACCACCAGCCAGCGCAGGCTGGCGCCAATGGCACCCCCCGCAGCGACCGATAGAATTGCACTTGTCATCCGCGCCTCCGGTTCAGATCCGTCGCCGCGTTGGTGGCTGGCTACGGGCGAAAGGTCAAGAGGAAGGCCAACCGATTTTGATCCCAGGATCTGGTGACCAGCCGCACGCTGGCCCGCTCATCGCCGCAACGATAGCCGATTTGGGCTATGTCCGGCTGATGCTTGCCGCATTGGCCCCAGGAGATTTGACCATGCCAATCCCCGCACCCGTCATCGTCGTTCCCGGTGTCACCGCGACCTATCTGCGCGATCTGTACCCGCTGCCACCCGAAAC
The DNA here is from genome assembly GCA_035527255.1 of Thermohalobaculum sp. Taxonomy (GTDB): domain Bacteria; phylum Pseudomonadota; class Alphaproteobacteria; order Rhodobacterales; family Rhodobacteraceae; genus Thermohalobaculum. Next base: position 28,626 of record DATLAW010000045.1, read on the forward strand.
GATCTGGGCGGTGATCCACAAGGATTTCGACGCGGCGCAGATGCACCCCGACGATGTGCGCTACGAGGCCCGCCAGCCAGCGGCGGTGCGACCCGATCAGCTATACGAGATCACCTACAAGGAGCTGATCGAGGAGTTGCGCTACAACCTTTCTGAAAGCGAAGAAAAGCCGGTGCCGGTGTTTGCGTTCGGATATGACTGGCGCCACCCGCTGAGTATCACCGAGGACCGGCTGGCCGAGTTCATCGACGAAGTGATCGACCGCACGAAACTGCTGCGCCACTACCACAAGGACGGTTACGGCGATGCGCCGAAGGTCAATCTGGTCGGTCATTCGATGGGCGGGTTGGTGGTAGCGGGTTACGTCGAGCGGTTCGGCGCCGACAAGATCAATAGGATCGCGACCCTGGCGACCCCGTTCAGGGGTTCGTTCGAGGCAATTGTGAAGATGGCGACTGGAACCGACAGTATCGGCGGCTCGGTGCCAAGCTCGCGTGAACGCGAGGCGGCGCGACTGACCCCCTCGCTGTATCATTTGTTGCCGAGCTTCGAGACCGGGCTCGAGGTTGAGCCCGACGCAGGCCTACCGAAATCGACTTTTGACCCCGCGCTGTGGCAGCCATCGATCCTCGACACGATCACTAGTTACATCGAGCGCCACGCCGTTGATCCCGGACGTAACAAGACCGCCCGGCGGGCGCAGGGCGAGGTGCTTTTCAAGGCGCTGCTCGACGAGGCGTCCGGCCACCGCAAACGGGTCGACAAACTTAAACTCGCTGACAAGGAATTTGAGCCCAATCGCTGGCTTTGCGTGGTCGGCGTCGATGCCAAAACCCGGGTGCGGATGCGGGTCGAGGTCGATGGTGGCAAGCCGATCTTCCGGCTCAGCTCGAAGGACCGGCAGAACCAATGGGACGAGAATGATTTCGAGACAAAAAAGCTTACCGGCGAAGGCACGGTTCACTTCATGGGCGCGGTGCCGGGCTTCCTGCCGTATGAGAGCCTGGTCTGCGTCACCCCGGACGATTATGGCTACTGGGAACTGGGCGATTTCGCTGCCACCAAAGCCGGGGGCTTCCATGGTATCTTGCCCAACATGAACATGCTGCACCGCCTGCTGGTCCGGCATTTCACCGGACGCGGCGATCCCAAGGGGAATACCTGGGGCCGCCCGGCGCCGGGCGTCTCGACCGACGAATGGAGGCCAGTAGTAAGCCCGCTCAAGCGGAAATAGCCCCCGCCCCTACTTCTCGCCGCGCCGCTTGGCAAACCAGGCCATGCGCTTGGCCATCTCGCGCTCAAAGCCCCGCTCTACCGGGTGATAAAGCTCGGCCCGCGCCATGCCTTCGGGAAAGTAGTTCTGGCCCGAAAACGCGTCTTCGGCGTCATGGTCGTAGGCGTAGCCCGCGCCAAACCCTTGCTCCTTCATCAGCTTGGTCGGGGCGTTCAGGATGTGGTCCGGCGGCGGCATCGAGCCGGTGCGCGCAGCGATCTTCATCGCCGATTTGTAGGCGGTGTAGGCGGCGTTCGATTTCGGCGCCAGGGCCAGGTAGATCACCGCCTGGGCGATGGCAAGTTCACCCTCCGGCGAGCCGAGGCGCTCATAGGTCTCCCAGGCGGCGAGGCACTGTCGCATCGCCTCCGGCTCGGCCAGGCCGATATCCTCGATCGCCATACGGGTGACGCGTCGGGCGATATAGCGCGGGTCCTCGCCCGCCTCCAGCATCCGCGCCAGCCAATACAACGAGGCGTCGGGATCCGAGCCGCGCACCGATTTGTGCAGGGCCGAGATCAGGTTGTAATGCCCGTCCCCCGCCTTGTCGTAGACTGGCGCCCGGCGGTTGAGGCGGCGGGCAAGGTCGGCTGGGCCGAACGTCGCACCGGCCTTCTCGCGGGCGGCGAAATTCAACACCTGCTCGGCCAAGTTCAACAGCGTCCGCCCATCGCCATCGGCCATTCCGATCAGCGTAGCGCGTCCCTCGGCGGTCAGCGGCAGCGCACCCTCGGTGGCCTCGGCACGGGCGAGGATGCTCTCCAGATCGTCGGTCTCCAAGCGTCGCAGGAGCAGCACCTGGGCGCGGCTGAGCAAGGCCGCGTTCAATTCGAACGACGGGTTCTCGGTGGTCGCGCCGACCAGCACGATCACACCCGATTCCATATGCGGCAGGAAGCCGTCCTGCTGGGCCTTGTTGAAGCGGTGTATCTCGTCGACGAACAACAGCGTGCCGCGGCCCTGGGAATGGCGCAGCTTCGCCGCGTCGAACACCTTCCGCAGGTCAGCGACGCCGGTATAAATCGCGCTGATCTGCTCAAAATGCAGCTCGGTCGCCTCGGCCAGCAACCGGGCGATGGTGGTCTTGCCGACACCGGGCGGCCCCCACAGCACCAGCGACGACAGCGTTCCCGCCGCCAGCATATCGCCCAGCGGTGCGCCTGTGGCGAGGACGTGATCCTGGCCGACAACCTCGGCCAACTGCCGTGGGCGCAACCGGTCAGCCAGCGGGCGCGGCGCCTTACCCTGGCCCTGGCCGCTCTGGGGCGCGCCCGCCTGACTGTCGAACAGATCGGGCATCTCAGCCGCCGATCTTGATGTTGCCGCGCCGACCGTTGCGATCGACCTGAAGGACAATGTCGCCCGTGCGTCGCACCGCCACCTCCAGCGTGTCGACATCGCTGACCGCACGGTCGTTGACCGCCAGAATCAGATCGCCCGGCTTCAACCCCGATCGCCTGGCCCGACCATCGACATCGGCGACCAGGATGCCCGCGCTGGCCAACGGCAGGCGAAACTGGTCGATCACCGCCGGATTGACGTTCATCACAGTCAACCCGCGTAGCGCGCTCGGGTTCTGCAGCACGGTGCGGTCGCGGTCCGGCAGGTCGGGTGCGGCTGACAGCGTGAGTGAGGTCCGGCGCTCCTTGCCGCCGCGCAGGTAGCGCAGATCGGCGCTGCGCCCGGTGCCCAGTGTCGCGGTGCGGAACGACAGCTCGGCCGGGGCGTTGAGAGCCTCGCCTTCAAGGGTTAGCAGGATGTCGCCGGACTCAACCCCGGCCTTTGCAAAAGGACTTTCCGGGTGGAGTTGGTCAACCAGGATACCGGTCGGCCGGTCCAGCCCCATGGCCTCGGCGATCTCGCCGGTGACCGGCTGGGTTTGCAGACCGAGCCAGGGGCGGTCGAGCACGGTGGCGCCTTCGCGGGCAGCGGCGATGACCCGGGCGACCAGATTGGACGGCACGGCGAAGCCGATGCCGTTGGAGCCGCCTGAGCGGCTGAGGATCGAGGTGTTGATGCCGATCAGGCGGCCCGCCATATCGACCAGCGCACCGCCGGAGTTGCCGGGGTTGATCGCGGCATCGGTCTGGATGAAGTAGCCTTGGTGGCGCCCGCCCGGCGCGCCGGAGCGGGCCAGCGCGGATACGATACCACTGGTGACGGTTTGGCCGACGCCAAAGGGATTGCCAATAGCCAGCACCAACTCGCCGACCTCCAGCGTGTCGGAATTGCGCAGCTCCAGCGTCGGCAACCCGCTGGCGCCCTCCAGCGCGACGATGGCCAGATCGGCCTCCTTATCGGCCAGAATGACCCGGCCCTCGAACTCGCGCCGGTCGGTCAGAATCACGGTGATCTCGTCGGCGCCGCCGACAACGTGATAATTCGAGACGACAATGCCCGAAGGATCGACGATCACCCCCGAGCCAAGCGAATTCTCGATCCGCCGTCGGGTCTGCCTGCCGGGAAAGAAGTCTCCGAACAGTTGTTCGAAAAACGGATCGCCGGCAAAGGGGCTGGTGCGGCGCTCGACGACTTTGCTGGTGTAGATGCTGACCACCGCCGGCGCCGCCTGGCGCACCACGGGCACGAACCCGAGGCTGATCTCGGCCTGGCTGCCCGGCACTTTCATGGTTTGGGCATCCGCCGTGGCGATTACGAATTCCGGCAGAGTCAGCAAGCTCAACAGGAACAGGACCGGCACCATCCGAACGATCACCGCAGAACCTCCATCTTTAGCGTGGCGAACCATTCATACTTAGGAGCATCCGGGCGCGGAGCCAAGTTGGCGCGCACAAACCCGCTCAAAGCGAGCGCAGCAACAGCGCCAACCCGGCTGTGCCGGAGACCCCCAGCATGGCATAACGCACAGCGCCCGGCGACATTCGCCCGCCCAGAGCCCGGCCAACGAAGTAGCCGAGCGCCACCCCGGGCAGCAGGGCGAGGCCGCGCCATACCTGCTCCCAACCCAAAAGACCGGCAAGCCAAAGTGAGCCGAGCGCGAGAAAACAACCGAACAGGAACACCCCGGCCATGGTGGCGCGGACCTTCTCCGGGTGCTCGCGCTGGTAGAGGATGATCAGCGGCGGGCCGTGCATGGCGGCGATGATGCCGGTCGCGCCGCCGACAAAGGCGCCCGACAGCAGGCGTCCGCGGGTGATTCTGAGCGGCGGGGTAAACAGGCTGGCAGCCACTGCGACGAGGATAATGCCGCCGATCAACACCCCCAGCCCCCTGCCCTCGATCAGCGCCAAAATGACGGCGCCAGCGAAAGTGCCCAGCGTCAGACCGAGAATCAGGGGCGGCGCTTCGGCGCGGTCGAGCGCGTCGCGACCCCGGTTCAAGATGACGATGGAGAGCCCGATATTGCAGATCAGCATGGGTGCTGGCACCCAAGCAAGACTGATCAGCGCCAGCAGCGGCACCGCCACCATGGCAAAACCAACACCGGTGGCGGCCTGCAGAGCGGCGGCGGCGAAGATGACGGCATTCGCGGCGGCGAGTTCGAAGATCATCGCCGCGCCCTGCTCATCCGGCCTTATTCGTCGTCGGTCACGGCCTCCGCAGCAGCGACCCGGGCACGATCACCAGCGCCCTTGGCATCGGTGTCACGGTCGACCAACTCGATGATCGCCATCGGCGCCATGTCGCCATAGCGGAAACCGGCTTTCATGACCCGGACATAGCCGCCCTGGCGCTCTTTGTAACGGCCGCCCAGGACGTCGAACAGCTTCTTCACCTGTTCATCCTGCTGGATCTGCGAGGCCGCCATCCTGCGGGCATGCAGATCGCCGCGCTTGGCCAGCGTGATCAGCTTCTCGACATAGGGTTTGAGTTCTTTGGCCTTGGGCAGAGTGGTCTTGATCTGCTCATGCTCGATCAACGAGCAAGCCATGTTGGCGAACATCGCCTTGCGATGCTCGGCGGTGCGGTTCAGCTTGCGGGGGCCATTACCGTGGCGCATTTCGGTTTCTCCGTCGGTTTATACTTTGTCCGGCCGCATCTGTCGGCGGCCTCCTTGGGGCTGGATGCCCAGGTCGTGGTTTAGTTACCGCCCCCGCGCAGTCCGCGGGAGGCGGCATCGCATCAAAAGTGGTCTTCGAACTTCTTGGCCAGATCCTCGATATTGTCGGGTGGCCAATCTGGCACGTCCATACCCAGATGCAGGCCCATGACTGTCAGCACTTCCTTGATCTCGTTCAGCGACTTGCGGCCAAAGTTGGGGGTGCGCAGCATCTCGGCTTCGGTTTTCTGGATCAGATCGCCGATATAGACAATGTTGTCGTTTTTCAGGCAGTTGGCCGAGCGGACCGAAAGCTCCAACTCGTCGACTTTCTTCAGAAGCAGCGGGTTGAACTCCAACCCAACATCGTCGGAGGCACCCGAAGCGTCTTTCGGCTCCTCGAAGTTGATGAAGGTCTGGAGCTGGTCCTGAAGGATGCGTGCGGCATAGGCCAGCGCATCCTCGGGGCTCAGCGTCCCATTGGTCTCGACCATCATCGACAGCTTGTCGTAGTCCAGCACCTGGCCCTCGCGGGTTGGGCTGACCTTGTAGGAGACCCGCTTGACCGGCGAGTAGATCGCATCGACCGGGATAAAGCCGATAGGCGCATCCTCGGGGCGGTTCTTGTCGGCGGCGACATAGCCTTTGCCGGTGCCGACGGTCAGCTCCATGTGGACGCTGGCGCCCTCATCGAGGTGGCAGATCACGTGGTGCTTGTTGATGATCTCGACGCCCGCCACCTCGGAGATGTCAGCGGCGGTCACGACGCCCGGACCCTTGGCATTGAGCTGCAGGCGCTTGGGGCCATCAACATCCATGCTCACCGCCAAACCCTTCAGGTTCAGAACGATGTCGGTCACATCCTCGCGGACACCCGGGACGGACGAGAATTCATGCAGTACGCCGTCGATTTGCACGGCAATCACCGCAGAACCCTGCAGCGACGATAACAGCACGCGACGAAGCGCATTGCCGAGGGTGAGGCCGAAGCCCCGCTCCAGCGGCTCGGCGACAGCCGTGGCAACGCGGTCAGGATCTGCACCGGGCTCAACTTCGAGACCCTGCGGTTTGATCAGTTCTAGCCAGTTCTTATGGATCACTTTTTGGTCCTCCATTCCCGCGCCGGGCCAGATCCGTGTGGCCGGGCGCACCCGAGGAAACGACAATCGGCCCGCCCCGAGCGGACAGGCCGTCTACCGCAGAAAATTCATCTCAGACGCGGCGACGCTTTGGCGGCCGGCAGCCGTTATGCGCGATCGGGGTCACGTCCTTGATCGAGTTGACTGTGAACCCAACCGTCTGCAATGCACGCAGCGCCGTCTCGCGGCCACCGCCCGGACCCTGGACGAGGACGTCGAGCGTCCGCATGCCATGTTCCTGTGCCTTGCGGCCAGCGTCCTCAGCAGCCATCTGGGCCGCATAAGGGGTCGATTTGCGCGACCCCTTGAATCCCATGTGGCCAGCCGACGACCAGGAAATAGTGTTGCCCTGCGCGTCAGTGATGGTGATCATGGTGTTGTTGAACGACGAGTTCACATGCGCGACACCCGCCGAGATATTCTTGCGCTCCTTGCGCTTGGGCGCAGCGCGTTTTTCACGTGCCATTCTCCGGACTCCTTATTTCTTCTTGCCGGCGATCGGCCTGGCCTTGCCCTTGCGGGTCCGGGCATTGGTGTGGGTGCGTTGTCCGCGCACTGGCAGGCCACGACGGTGCCTGAGTCCGCGATAGCAGCCAAGGTCCATCAACCGCTTGATGTTGACCGCCACTTCGCGACGCAGGTCGCCTTCGACCTGAACGTTCGCATCAACATGCTCGCGGATCGCCAGAACCTCGGTGTCCGAAAGTTGATTGACACGGCGTCCTAGGTCAATCCCAGTAGCTTCGCATATCTGCTTGGCCGTAGAATTGCCGATGCCGTGGACATAGGTGAGCGCAATATGCACCCGCTTATTGGTCGGAATGTTTACGCCTGAGATGCGCGCCAATTCTCGAGCTCCATCGTGTCGGGGCCTGCCGCGGCAAACCGAAATCCAAAAGGAGCCGACGCAGGCGCCGGCCGTTCTTATCCCTCGAGAGTCTGGACCGAAATCCGATACCCCGCCAAGAGGTGAAATTCGTGGCGGAGACGACTCTCCTGTCTAGAGGAAGCGCGCACTATAGTGTTGCGCATTTCCCCGTCAAGCCCCAGAGGCGGCGAGGCTGCGCCGATTCGTCAGTCTTTTCCAAGTAACCTTCGGATTGCCTGCGTCACGTTGTCGATATCAGCCATTCCATCGACGGTCTTCAGCTTGCCGGTGCCGGAGTAGTACCCGATCAGTGGCGCAGTATCGGCGTGATAGGCCACCAGGCGCAACCGCACCGTTTCGGCATTATCGTCAGCGCGGCGCTTGAACTCGGTGGCGCCGCAGTTGTCGCAAACCCCCTCGCGCGCCGGGCGCTTATGGGTGTCGTGGTAACCCTCGCCGCAAGCCGCACAGGTGAAACGGCCGGACACCCGATCAACCAGCAGGTCGTCGTCCACGTCCATGGCCACGACTGCATCCAGTATCAGCCCCTTCGCCGCCAACAGCCGGTCCAGCGCCACAGCCTGGGCGGCGGTGCGTGGAAAGCCGTCAAAAATCACGCCCGCCTTGGTATCCGGCTGGTCCAGCCGGTCAGCTACGACGATGATCACAATTTCATCAGAAACCAGCTCACCCGCCGCCATCACGGCCTTGGCCTGCTTGCCGACCTCGGATCCAGCGGCAACGGCGGCGCGCAGCATGTCGCCGGTGGAAAGCTGTACCAATCCCAGCTCGTCCATCAGAATGCGCGCCTGAGTACCCTTTCCGGCACCGGGGGGGCCGAGGAGAATGATGTTCATCGGCGGCCCTTTCACACTGTGCTCAGGTCTGAACCGGTAAGCGGCCGTGCGTCAGCGGCCACGAATCTTCGATTTTTTGATCAGCCCCTGGTACTGGTGTGCGAGCAGATGGCTCTGCACCTGGGTAATCGTATCCATCGTCACCGAAACGACGATCAGCAGCGAAGTGCCGCCGAAGTAGAATGGCACATTGACCTTGGATATTAGGATCTCGGGCATCAAGCAGATTGTTACCAGGTAGGCCGCCCCGACGACCGAAAGCCGCGTCAGCACGAAGTCGAGATATTCTGCCGTACGCTTGCCGGGGCGAATGCCCGGCACAAAGCCACCATGCTTTTTCAGGTTCTCGGCCACCTCATCCGGGTTGAAGACAACCGCAGTGTAGAAGAAGACGAAGAAAATGATCAGCGAAGCGAAGGCCAAAAGGAAAAGCGGTTGGCCGCGACCCAACAAGGCCGCCACTGTGCCCAACACTCCCGTATCGCCGCCGCCAGCCGAGAAAGTGGCGATTGTCGTTGGCAACAACAACAACGACGACGCGAAGATCGGCGGGATAACACCAGCAGTGTTCAGCTTCAGCGGCAGGTGTGAATTCTCACCGCCAAACATCTTCGAGCCAACCTGACGCTTCGGATATTGGATCAGGATACGCCGCTGCGCCCGCTCGAGATAGACAACGGCATAGATCACGCCAACCGCCAGGAACAGCACGCCGACGATCACCAGGGTGTTGATCTGACCGGTGCGGCCCTGCTCGAAGAACTGGGCCAAAGCGCCCGGCAACTCAGCGATGATGCCGATGAAAATCACCAGCGAAATACCGTTGCCGATGCCACGCGCAGTGATCTGCTCGCCCAGCCACATCAGGAACATTGTACCGCCGACCAGGGTGATGACCGCCGAGGCGCGGAAGAACGCGCCCGGGTCGAGGGCCAGCCCCTGCCCTTCCAGTCCGACGGCGATGCCATAGGCCTGAACCGTTGCCAGAATGACCGTGCCGTAGCGGGTATATTGGTTGATCTTCCGGCGGCCCGCCTCGCCTTCCTTCTTCAATGCCTCAAGCGACGGCATCATCGAAGACGCCAGCTGCATGATGATCGAGGCGGAAATATACGGCATGATCCCCAGCGAGAAGATCGCCATACGGCTGATTGCTCCACCGCCAAACATGTTGAAGATGCCGAGGATGCCGCCCTGGGTCTGTTCGATGAATATCCTGAGCTGAACCGGATCGATGCCAGGCATCGGGATAAAGGTTCCGAGCCGGAAGATGATCAGCAGACCGAGAGTGAAGAAAATCCGCCGTTGCAGATCTTTCGCCTGGCCGAGCGCGCTCCAACTGAGGTTGGCGGCCATTTGTTCGGCGGCTGATGCCATGTCTCGTTCTCTTTCTCTTGCTGTCATAAAGCCGCCGCGAGAGGGCCCGCAGCGGCGTATCTCAAAGTCCAGACTTGCCGTTCCCCTTATCTAGGGGCAACGCCGCACTGTCTCAAGCCTCGACTGCCGCGTCCCCTGTGGGCGGCGCTGGCGCGGTCACCGTCAAGGTGCCACCTGCTGCCTCGACTGCGGCGACTGCTGGCTTGCTGGCGCCGGTCGCCGCAATTTTGAGGCCCTTGCTTGTCAATTCACCCTTGGCCAGCACCCTGACGCCGTCAAGCCGCCGACGCACCAAGCCCGACTGAACCAACGCGGCCTCGTCGATCACAGCCTTCGGGTCCAGCTTGCCCGCGTCGATGAAGGTCTGGATGTTTCCCAGGTTCACAACCGCGAAATTCTTGGCGAAGATATTGTTGAAGCCCCGCTTCGGCAAGCGGCGGTGAAGCGGCATCTGGCCACCCTCAAAGCCCTTGATGGCGACGCCGGAGCGTGATTTCTGGCCCTTGATGCCGCGTCCACCGGTTTTGCCGGTGCCCGAGCCGGGGCCGCGGCCAATCCGCTTGCGGTCCTTGGTCGCGCCCGGATTGTCGCGCAGTTCGTGGATCTTCATGACGCATTCTCCTCTTGCCGGATCAACAGGGCGATGCGTCGTGCCCCGCCGCCACGGCTTTCAAAACGGTAGCGCGGTTAGCCGCGCTCCTCGACGATTTCGACCAGATGCGGAATTTTGTTAACCATGCCGCGAATTGATGGGGTGTCCTCCAACTCGCGGGTCTTGTGCATCTTGTTCAGGCCCAGTCCGACCAGCGTGGCGCGCTGGTCAGCGGGGCGGCGGATTGGGCTGCCGATCTGCTTGACGACGATCGTTTTTACCATCTCGCGAACGCTCCCTTACTCGGCCATGGCGGCAGCTGCCGCCTCGGTTTCGCGGGCCGGGAGAATTTCCGCGACCTTCTTGCCACGGCGCGCAGCAACTTGGCGCGGCGACAACTCGCGGGTCAACCCGTCGAAGGTAGCCCGAACCATGTTGTAGGGGTTCTGGCTGCCAGTCGACTTGGCGACGACATCGGCGATTCCCAGCATCTCGAACACCGCGCGGCACGGACCGCCAGCGATGATGCCGGTACCCTGTGGGGCAGTCCGCATAACCACTTTGCCGGCGCCCCAGCGACCCTCGATGTCGTGATGCAGCGTGCGACCCTCGCGCAACGGCACCCTGATCATGCTCCGTTTGGCATCCTCGGTGGCCTTGCGGATTGCCTCCGGGACCTCCTTGGCCTTGCCCTTGCCGAAGCCAACACGGCCCTTCTGATCACCCACGACCACCAGCGCCGCGAAGCCGAAGCGCTTGCCGCCTTTTACCGTCTTCGAAACCCGGTTGATCGCAACCAGGCGATCGGTGAATTCCGGCTCGCGGTCATCCGGCCGGTCACGCCGTGGGCCGCTGCGCGCGCCCCGGTCGCGTTTTCCATCACGTTCAGCCATTATCGCCTCCTCAGAACTTCAGGCCGCCCTCGCGGGCGGCATCGGCCAGGGCCTTGACCTTGCCGTGGAACAGGTAGCCGCCACGGTCGAGATACACTGCCTCGACACCGGCGGCCTTGGCACGCGCGGCAATCTCGGCGCCGATCTTGGCAGCGGCCTCAATATTGTTCTTGCCCGCCAGGCCCAGCTTCGGCTCCCGCGTCGAGGCGGCGGCCAGGGTCCGGCCCTGGGCGTCGTCGATCACCTGGACCGAGATGTTCTTCAGCGAGCGATGTACGCTCAGCCGTGGACGACCGTCCGCGACCTTCCTCAGCTTGTTCCGGACGCGCAGACTGCGCCGTTGAAACAAGACACGCTTGTTATTGGCCATCTCATGCGCTCCTTACTTCTTCTTACCTTCCTTGCGGAAAATATATTCACCTTTGTACCTGACGCCCTTGCCCTTGTACGGCTCCGGCGGGCGCCAACCGCGAATTTCAGCGGCAACCTGGCCGACTTGCTGTTGGTCTATGCCCGAAACTGCAATCGCCGTTGGTCTTTCGCAGACGATCTCGACACCATCCGGGATCGCATAGTCAACATCGTGGCTGTAGCCAAGCGCCAGCTTCAGCACATTGCCCTGGATCTGGGCACGATAGCCGACACCGGTGATCTCGAGCTCCTTCTTGAAGCCCTCGCTCACGCCGGTCACCAGATTGGCAACCTGGGTGCGGGTCATGCCCCACTGCTGGCGCGACCGCTTTGACGAGCCACGCGGGAGAACCCGAACAACGTTTTCCTCGATCTTCACATCGACATCGTCGGTCGCGGTGAAGCTGCGGGTACCCTTGGGGCCCCTGACCTCGATGGTCTGGCCCGACAGCGCCGCGGTGACGCCGCTGGGAAGGTTTACCGGCCGTTTTCCGATACGAGACATCTGATTTCCCTCCTCAGAAGACGGTGCAGAGAACTTCGCCGCCGACATTCTCGGACCGGGCACGGGTATCCGTCATGATACCCTTCGAGGTCGAGATGATCGAAACGCCGAGGCCATTGCGGACCTGCGGGATTTCCTTGACCGAAGTATAGACGCGCCGACCAGGGGTCGACACCCGCTTCACTTCGCGGATTACCGGCTCGCCGTCGAAATACTTCAACGAGATTTCAAAGCCCGGCTTGCCGCCGCTATCGTTCTTCGGCCCATAGCCGCGGATGTAGCCTTCGGCGGCCAGCACATCGAGCACCCAGCCGCGAAGCTTTGATGCCGGGGTATTCACGGTCGATTTGGACCGCATCTGCGCATTGCGGATGCGGGTCAGCATATCGCCGAGAGGATCGTTCATTGACATGGTTCCCTCCTCACCAGCTCGATTTGACCATGCCGGGGATCTCGCCATGAGAGGCAAGATCACGCAGCGCAATTCGGCTCATCTTGAGCTTGCGGTAGTATGCTTTTGGACGTCCGGTGATCAGGCAGCGGTTGTGCAGTCTGGTCGCCGACGAGTCTCGCGGCAATTTTGCAAGCTTCAGGCGCGCCTTGAATCGCTCCTCCGTCGGCTGGCTTTCGTCTACCGCGATCATTTTCAGTGCGGCGCGCCGTTCCGCGTACCGCGCCACCAGGCGCTGCCGCTTCAACTCGCGCTGGACCATGCTTGTCTTGGCCATTTCCGGTTCCTCCCGATCAGTTCGTGAAGGGCATGTTGAAAGCTTTCAACAGTGCCTTCGCTTCGGCATCGGTGGACGCCGTTGTGGTGATGATGATGTCCATGCCCCGAATATCCTCGACCTTGTCGTAGTCGATCTCCGGGAACACGATATGCTCCTTGATGCCCATGGCGAAGTTGCCGCGCCCATCGAAGTTCTTACCGCGGATGCCGCGGAAATCGCGGACACGCGGCAGGGCGATCATGATCAGGCGATCCAGAAAGTCATACATGCGCGCACGACGCAACGTGACCTTGACCCCGATCGGCATACCTTCGCGCAGTTTGAAGGTTGCGATCGAAGTTCTGGCCTTGTTGATCACCGGCTTCTGCCCGGAAATCATCATCAGCTCGTCATGAGCCGCCTTGATTTTCTTCGAGTCGGCCACTGCTTCGCCGACCCCCATATTCAGCACGATCTTGTCGAGCCGGGGGATCTGCATATCGTTTTTGTAGCCGAACTCTTCCTTGAGCGCGGCGCGAATTTCGGTGTCGTACAGCGTCTTCAGACGCGGGACATAGGTCGAACCGTCAGCCATCGATGACCTCCCCCGATTTCTTTGCAAAGCGCACCTTCTTGCCGTCCTCAAGGAACTTGAAGCCGACTCGGGTCGGGCCGCCGTCCTTGGGGTCGACGAGTGCAAGGTTGGACAGGTAGATCGGCGCTTCCTTGGAGATGCGGCCGCCCTGGTCGGATTGGGTCTGGCGGGTGTGCCGGATCACCAGATTGACGCCGGATACAACGGCACGATCCTCACTCGGGTTTACCCGGAGGATATCACCCTCCTTGCCCTTGTCGCGGCCGGAAAGGACCACAACGTGGTCGCCCTTTTTCAGCTTTGCAGCCATCACAGCACCTCCGGAGCCAGCGAGATGATCTTCATGAAGTTCTTCGCCCGCAACTCGCGGACGACCGGCCCGAAGATACGGGTGCCGACCGGCTCGTTGTTGGTGCCGAGGATCACGGCGGCGTTACGGTCGAAGCGGATCGTGGTGCCATCGTCGCGGCGCACTTCCTTGGCGGTGCGAACGACGACGGCCTTACGGACATCTCCCTTCTTCACGCGACCGCGTGGAATTGCTTCCTTGACGGAGACGACGATGATGTCGCCGACATGCGCATATCTGCGTTTGGCACCGCCCAGCACCTTGATGCACTGGACCCGACGTGCGCCTGAGTTATCGGCGACGTCCAGATTGGTTTGCATCTGGATCATTAAGTCTCTCCCGACCTTGGCCCATCACCTCCCTATCGTTTCCGGGGGATCGGGCCTGGTTTCGTTGAAACCGGGTGTCGTGTCAGGTCATTCGGCCTGGGTCACGACCTCCCAGCGTTTGGTTTTTGAGTGCGGCGGGCATTCCTGAATGCGCACCTGGTCACCGGTCTTAAAAGTGTTCGTCTCGTCATGGGCGCGGTACTTCTTGGTGCTGCGCACAGTCTTCTTCATCATCGGGTGGGTATAGCGGCGCTCGACCGCAACCGTAATGGTCTGGTCATTCTTGTCGCTAACGACAGTGCCAGAAAGGATTCGCTTCGGCATGTCTTCTACCTCACTCGGACGTGGCGGCCGCGCGGGCCTTTTCGTTCAGGATTGTCTTGGCACGCGCCGCACCGCGGCGGACCAGGCGCTTGCGCGCTGTATTCTCAAGCTGGCCGGTCGCCGCCTGGAAACGGAGGTTGAACGCCTCCTTCTTCAGGCTCTCGATCTCCTCGCGGAGCTGATCCGGCGTCTTGTCGCGAAGCTCTACAGCTTTCATGGCGACATTCCTTCCTTGAAAGATATACAGGCTGGCGATCCCGACTGCATCATTCATCAAAATCCGCCGAGATCCGCACTTTACCAGCGCAGACCCCTGCTATTTTTACCAGTCCTCGCGGACAACCACCCGGCACCGGACCGACATTTTCATCGCGGCGAGGCGGAGGGCCTCCCTTGCCACAGGTTCAGCCACCCCGTCAATCTCAAACATGATCCGGCCGGGTTTAACTTTGGCTGCCCAGTATTCTGTCGAGCCCTTACCTTTACCCATCCGAACTTCGATCGGCTTCTTGCTGATCGGAACGTCCGGGAAGATCCGGATCCACACCCTGCCCTGGCGTTTCATGGCGCGGGTCATGGCACGGCGCGCAGCCTCAATCTGCCGGGCATTGATCCGGTCAGGCTCAAGGGCCTTGAGACCGAAGGCCCCAAAGTTCAGCTCCGAGCCACCCTTGGCTTCACCATGGATTCGGCCCTTGTGCTGCTTGCGGAATTTTGTTCGCTTTGGCGAAAGCATTGTTTTATCTCCTCAAGCGGTCTCAGCGCTGCGGGCGCCCGGCGCCGCCTTCCTGCAATTCCTGCTGGCGACGGTCACGCGCGCCAGGGTCGTGGTCCATGACCTCGCCCTTAAAGATCCAGACCTTGACGCCGATGATCCCGTAGGCGGTCTTGGCCTCACAATGGGCATAGTCGATGTCGGCACGCAGCGTGTGCAGCGGCACCCTGCCCTCGCGGTACCATTCGGTACGGGCGATCTCGGCGCCGCCCAGACGCCCGCCGGCGTTGATCCGGATACCCTGCGCACCCATGCGCATGGAGGTCTGGACCGATCGCTTCATGGCACGGCGGAACGAAACCCGGCGCTCCAGCTGCTGGGCGATGTTCTCGGCCACCAAGTGGGCGTCGAGCTCGGGGCGCCGAATCTCAACGATGTTGAGATGCAACTCCGAGGCTGTCAGCGCCGCCAGCTTGAGGCGCAGCTTTTCGATGTCCGCGCCCTTTTTGCCGATGATCACCCCTGGCCGTGCGGTGTGAATAGTCACCCGGCATTTCCGGTGCGGACGCTCGATTACGACGCGGCTGACGCCGGCCTGAGCGCATTCCTTCCTGATGAAGGCGCGCATCTTCAGGTCCTCGTGCAGCAGCGCACCGTATTCCTTGGTGTCCGCATACCAGCGGCTATCCCAGGTCCGGTTGATGCCGACGCGCAGGCCGATCGCATTTACTTTATTGCCCATTAGGCCTGCTCCTCAATCTGGCGGACCTTGATCGTCAACTGGCTGAATGGCTTCAAGATCTTCCCATAACGGCCGCGAGCCCGTGGTCTGCCGCGTTTCAGCACCATGTCCTTGCCGACCCAAGCCTCGGTGACCACCAGGCCGTCGATATCCAGCCCGTGGTTGTTCTCGGCGTTGGCCACGGCCGACTGTAGCGTCTTCTTTACGTCGTCAGCGATGCGCTTGTTCGAAAACGTCAGCATCGCCAGCGCACTGTCGACCTTCTTGCCGCGGATCATCGCGGCCACCAGGTTCAACTTCTGGGGGCTGACGCGCAGCATTTTGTTGACAGCCATCGCCTCGTTGTCAGCGCAGCGGCGGGCATTTTTTTCCTTCGCCATTTCTTATCTCCGCTTCGCTTTTTTGTCGGCCGAGTGGCCGTAATAGGTCCTGGTCGGCGAGAACTCGCCGAACTTATGGCCAATCATGTCCTCGCTGACATTGACCGGTATGTGCTTCCTGCCGTTGTAGACCCCGAAAGTTAGGCCGACGAACTGCGGCAGGATGGTCGATCGCCGCGACCAGATCTTGATGACTTCGTTGCGGCCCGAATCGCGGGATTTAGCCGCCTTCTTCAACATAAAGGAGTCGACGAACGGACCCTTCCAAGCGGAGCGTGTCATGTGTCGTTCTCCCTACTTGCCCTTACGCGCGTGGCGCGAGCGCAGAATGTACTTAGTGGTTGCCTTGTTCGACCGGGTGCGGTGGCCCTTGGTCGGCTTGCCCCACGGGGTCACCGGGTGCCGGCCACCCGAGGTGCGGCCTTCGCCGCCGCCATGCGGATGATCGACAGGGTTCATCACGACACCGCGCACCGACGGACGCTTGCCCTGGTGCCGGGTGCGCCCCGCCTTGCCGAAATTCTGGTTCGAGTTGTCCGGGTTTGACACCGCGCCAACCGTCGCCATGCACTCCTGACGCACAATGCGCATCTCGCCCGAGGATAGCCGAAGCTGGGCATAGCCGCCATCGCGGCCGACGAACTGGGCATAGACCCCAGCCGCGCGCGCGATCTGGCCACCCTTGCCGGGCTTCATTTCCACATTGTGGACAATCGTGCCGATCGGCATGCCGGAGAACGGCATCGCGTTGCCCGGCTTGATGTCAACCTTCTGGCCGGCGACAACCGCATCGCCCACCGCCAGGCGCTGCGGCGCCAGAATATAGGCCTGCTCGCCATCCTCATAACGCACCAGCGCGATGAAGGCGGTCCGGTTCGGGTCGTACTCGATGCGCTCGACAGTCGCCGGCACGTCGTATTTACGCCGCTTGAAGTCCACGATGCGATAGAGCCGCTTGGCCCCTCCGCCGATCCGACGCGCGGTGATCCGTCCGGTGTTGTTTCTTCCGCCTTTCTTGCTCAATCCCTGAGTTAGAGATTTGACCGGGCGGCCTTTCCACAGATCCGAACGGTCGATCAGAACCAGCCCTCGCTGGCCCGGCGTCGTCGGTTTGTATGATTTCAACGCCATCTTGCTGTCTTCCGTCTGTCTATTTCAGAAACCGGCAAATTCATCCGCCGGCTATTCCAGTGTCCGGCTCGATCAGAGGCCGGTGGTCACATCGATCATGTGGCCCTCTTCCAGGGTTACGTAGGCCTTCTTGACGTCGTTCCGGCGACCAGGACGTCCGCGATGCCGCTTGACCTTACCCTTGGTCACCAGCGTATTCACCGCCTTCACCTTGACGTTGAAGATCGTCTCGATCGCTTCCTTGATCAGAGGCTTGTTGGCGGACTTCGCCACCTCGAAGACCATCGCATTGGCCTCGGAGGCCCGGGTCGATTTTTCGGTTATGATCGGACGCCGAACGACGTCATAGAGCTCTTCCTTGGTGGTCATTTCAGTCGAGCCTCCAGTGCTTCGATCCCGGCCTTGGTCACCACCAGCAGGTCGCGCCGCAGGATGTCGTAGACATTCGCACCCTGGCTCGGCAACACGTCGATTCCGGTCAGGCTGCGGGCGGCCAGAGCGAAATTCTCGTCCACTGCCGCGCCATCGATCACCAACGTCTTGACCCAGCCGAGCTTGCTGATCTTGTCAGCCAGCGACTTGGTCTTGGGTGCCGCCAGTTTCGCCTCGTCGATAACGATCAGCTGGCCGGCCTTGGCCTTCGCGCTCAGTGCCATCTTCAGGCCCAGCTTGCGCAGCGCTTTGGTAATGTCATGGTTATGGCTCCGCACAACCGGTCCCTTGCTGGTGCCGCCATGGCGCATCAGGTTGACGCCGCGCGAGCCGTGCCGGGCGCCGCCGGTGCCCTTCTGGCGGTAGATCTTTTTGGTCGAATAGCTGGTCTCGCCCCGTGTCAGGGTCTTGTGAGTACCCGCCTGGCGCTGTGCCAACTGCCAGCGCACGACCCGGTGCAGGATATCCGCCCTCGGCTCGAGGCCAAAAATCCCGTCCGATAACTCGACCGAGCCGGCCGCGCCAGCTTCGAGGTTGATCACCTTGGTCTTCATTTCGCGTCGTCTCCTTCGGCAGCGCCGCCTTCGGTCGCCGCGTCCGCGCTGGCCTCTTCCGACGCCTTGATCGCCGCTTCCTGAGCAGCCATCTCGGCGGCCAGCTTTTCGGATTCCGCGGCGGCGGCTTCAGCAGCGGCTGCGGAAGCCGCGTCGGCGGCGGCTTTGGCAGCGGCCGCGGCCATCGATCGCAACCCGGCCGGAAGCATCACGCCACTGGGCGTCGCCTTCTTGACCGCATCCTTGACCGTCACCCAGCCGCCTTTCGACCCCGGAACCGCGCCTTTGATCATGATCAGGCCGCGCTCCGCGTCGGTCTTGACCACTTCCAGGTTCTGCACGGTGACCCTCGCGGCGCCCATGTGGCCGGCCATCTTCTTGCCCTTGAACACCTTGCCCGGATCCTGGCACTGCCCGGTCGAACCGTGAGCACGATGGCTCACCGATACACCGTGCGAGGCGCGCATTCCGCTGAAGTTGTGCCGCTTCATCGCACCGGCAAAGCCCTTGCCGATCGAGGTGCCAGCGACATCAACGTACTGGCCAGCAAAGTAATGGTCCGCGGTGATTTCCTCGCCGACACCAATCATGTTCTCGGGGGCTACCCGGAACTCGACCAGCTTGCGCTTCGGCGCGACGCTGGCGCGGGCGAAATGACCCCGCATCGGCTGGGTCGTATTCTTCACCTTCGCGTTGCCGGCGCCAAGCTGGACAGCTGTATAGCCGTCGGTCTCGGGCAGGCGCTGGGCGACAACCTGAACGTTCTCCATCAGCAGAACCGTCACCGGAACCTGCCGGCCGTCCGCCATGAAGAGCCGGGTCATCCCGAGCTTTTTGGCAATGATACCAGAGCGCATCACGCCCTCCTCAGAGCTTGATTTCGACGTCGACACCAGCAGCCAGGTCGAGCTTCATCAGCGCGTCCACGGTTTGCGGCGTCGGATCGAGGATGTCCAAAAGACGCTTATGCGTCCGGATCTCAAATTGTTCACGGCTTTTCTTGTCGACATGCGGACCCCGCAACACCGTGAACTTCTCGATCTTGTTCGGCAATGGGATCGGTCCGCGCACCTGGGCGCCGGTCCGTTTGGCCGTGTTCACAATCTCCGCCGTGCTGGCATCCAGCACGCGGTGATCGAAGGCTTTAAGCCGAATTCGAATGTTCTGGCCTTGCATTTTGTGCCTCTCAGGCTCGCAGGTTCTTCAGGTGATGGCCCGGTTTAACGCGGGCCATCAAGATATTGGTCATCACGCCAGGATTTTCGCGACGACGCCGGCGCCGACGGTGCGGCCGCCTTCGCGGATGGCGAAGCGCAGCTTCTCCTCCATGGCGATCGGGTTGATCAGCTCGACCACGAACTTCAGGTTGTCGCCCGGCATCACCATCT
>DATLAW010000046.1:0-18050 GCA_035527255.1 Thermohalobaculum sp.
GCAACATAGAATTTATAGGCCCCAGCTAGCGCTGTGTGGAGTGCGTCATGCGTACGAGTTTCGGCGGTATGAAATTTATTTGCCTCTTTTTGGGCCGTGCCAAGCTCCTTCGTCAGATCAACCATTTCCACTCCCTAAACATCAATCTGTTCTGCCGTCATGTGGGCTATACCCTATCACCGGATTGTGTACGAGTGTCGCTTTAAGCGACAGGCAAAACAGTCGTCCTTGGCTTAAACTGTCCGTGACGGACAGCCCTCAACGTTTCATAGGTTCTGGTTTCCCAGGTATTCACTTTATGAGGCAATAATTATACTGCGTTTTAACTTAGCAATCACTTAGCATAATCGAATAAACTAAAATTACGTAGTAATAACAATAGTATACTGGTGTAATACTTAGCCAAGAACTAATCTGGCGCGAATGCCGGACAAACTATCAAGGGCCAGCCCACGCGGCTGGCCCTTTGCGTTTGGTCAGGCCCCGGTCGTGGCGGGCAGCGTTGCCAGCGCCTGCTGCAGGGCGGTTTTGCGGTCGCGGCACAAATCTCCGGTCTCGAGTTTGCCCAGCACGCCCAGTCCAACGAGTGTCGGCTTGGTTGCGTCTGACAGACCGGAGATGTAGCAGCGTATCCCACCTTCCTGCGCCTCGGTGATCAGCTCGTCGATCGCATAGGCCGCCGAGGTGTCGACATGTGCCGCCTGGCTGAAATCGAAAATCACTGCCTGCGGCCCTTCCAGCGCCCCGCCCAGAACCTGGGTCAGCTGGCGCGCCGAGGCGTAGGAGAAGTTGCCGCGTAGCCGGATCACCTCGATCCGCCCGTCCGCCTGCTCGAGCAGCGCCCGCTCAATCGGATCCGACGGGTCGGCCGCGCCATCGGCCAGAGAGATCCGGGTGATGCCCTTCAGCTCCTCCCGCTCCATCCAGCGGGCGGTGACGAAACCGGCCAAGATCAGGCCGACGGCGACGGCGGTGATCAGGTCGACAAAGACCGTCAGCCCCAGCGTCACCAGCATTACCACAACCTTGTCGCGCGGGGCGTGACGGATGCGGCGCAGGTAGCTCCAATCGATGATGTCCCAGCCGACCTTGATCAGGATACCGGCGAGGGCGGCATGGGGCACCCGCTCGGCCAGCGGGCCCAACCCGAGTAACAGGGCCAGCAGCACCAGCGCATGCACCACGCCGGATAGCGGTGTGCGCCCGCCAGCCCGTACATTGATCAACGTGCGCATGGTCGCCCCGGCCCCCGGCAGCCCGCCGATCAGGCCGGAGACCATGTTGCCGATGCCCTGGCCGATCAACTCGCGGTCCGAATTGTGCCGGGTCCGGGTGATCGTATCGGCGACCAGCGAGGTCAACAGGCTGTCGATCGATCCCAGCAGCGCCAGCACCAGTGCCGCCTGCACGACCTGCGGCAGGTCGACCAACGGGAAAGTAGGGATCACCAGGCTGGGCAACCCGGTCGGCACTTCGCCGATGACCGGCGCGGCGGGCAGTAGCAACACGCTCATCAGCGTGCCGATGGTGATCGCCGCGAGCGGTGGCGGCACCATCGCTGCCAGCCGTTTGGGCCAGGCAATCATGGTGGCAAGGCTGGCCATCGCAATCGCCAAGGCCTGCCAATTCAGCCCAGCCGGAATCTGCGGCCAGATCCGCATCGTCCCTAGCGGACCGCCTGGCGCTGTCGCCAGGCCAAAGAACGGCAAGGTCTGGATCACGATGATGATGACGCCGATCCCGGACATGAAGCCCGAGACCACCGAATACGGTGTGTACGAGACGAAACGTCCGACCCGCATCAGCCCGAAAATCACCTGGAATGACCCGCCCAGGGCAACGATGGCGAAGGCTTCCGTCAAGTTGTCGGCGTATTGGGCGACGATCGCCGCCATCACCACGGTCATCGGTCCGGTCGGCCCGGAGACCTGCGCCGGGGTGCCGCCCAAAACCGCGGCGAAGAAGCCGACGGCGATTGCGCCGTACAGTCCGGCGATCGGGCCGACGCCGCTCGCCACCCCAAAGGCCAGCGCCAGCGGCAGTGCGACAACGGCGGCGGTCAGCCCGCCAAACAGATCGCCCCGAAGATTGGAGAATATCCTGATGGACATTGTAGCGCACTCCCTGCAGGCAGATTTCGATGGGCCACCCGAGTTTTTGCTAGCAGTCCCGCGTTGTACCCGCAAGCAGCGCCACGGTTACGCGGCGATACCCGCCGCGCGTTGACCCCGGTCAACCAGCAGATCGGTCGCAGCACCACCGGTCCACATCGCCGTGAGGGCGATCCAGGCAGTCAGCGCCAAGGTCGAGCCGCCGGTGACCCCGGCGCCGATCGAGCAACCCCCGGCCAGCATGGCGCCGAAACCCATCATGCCCGCTCCGGTCAGATAGCGGCGCATCGAGCGCGCGCCCTGCCAGCCCTGCCATTTCAACTCGTGCCCAAGAGTGGCGGCCAGGAAGGCGCCGGCCGCCACGCCGGAAATCAAACCGACGTCGAAGTCGAGTCCCTGATCCGGCAACAGAAAGAACATCAGCATATCCGCCGCGGGGCCCGAGAAGGTCAGGCTCTCGACTGCGACCGGCTCGAAGCTCGACAGCGACAGCTGGTAGGTCAGCACCCATCCCAGCACAGCGGCAAAGCCGACACCCGAGCCGAAAACCAGTGTTCGGGCCGAGACCCGGTTGCGCCGCGCGATCACCAGCGCGGCCAGCGCCGCCGTCGCGCCCAGCGCCAGCCCGGCCCATTGACCGAAGCCCAGCATCGCCGTGATCTCCGGGTTCGGCCCCTCGGTCACCAGCGCCTGGGCCAGTTCGGCGCGCAATGGCGACAGCACGCCGCGGAGTGTCATTTGTGCGATGACCGCGAAGACCAGCCCGGACAGCAGCGCCCGCAGGTTCCCGGTCGCCGCCAGCACCAGCAGCCGTCCGGGGCAGCCGCGCGCCAGCACCATTCCGGCGCCGAAGATCAGCCCGCCAAGGATCGCCCCCGAGATCGAGCCCGGCTGCGCCAGCCAACGCGACTCGCCAAGGTCGAGCAGGCCCAGCGCTACCAACCCCTGGGTCCAGAACAACGCCGTCGAGAAGGTCAGCAGCCACACCGAAAGCCGTGGTCCGAACGTGCCCTGGGCGAACTCCACCACCGCCGCGCGCAGACAGAACCGGCTGCGCTGCGCCGCCCAGCCAAACACCAGCCCGACCAGCAACCCGGCCAGCGCCACCGCCCCCGCCTCGCCCGCACCTTTCCACTAGCCTCGTCACCGCAACCGCGCTAGATGCGATGGAGGAGGCTCCCCGCCAATGCCGCATTCCGCGATCCCGATTGCCGAGGCCCATTCGCTGCCGCGCTGGCGGCGGCCGGAGGCGTTGCTGATGCTGATGGCCGTGGCGTCGCCGTTGGCCTTCGCCACCTGGATGGCGCTGCTGAACAACTTCGTCGTCGAGCGCGCCGCCTTCGACGGCTTTGATATCGGCGTGTTGCATGTGGCACGCGAGATCCCGGGCTTCCTCGCCTTCCTGGTGATCTACATCCTGCTGTTCCTGCGCGAGCAGACCCTGGCGATCACGGCGCTGCTGGTTCTGGGCCTTTTCACCGGGCTCACGGCAAATTTCCCCACTTTTTGCGGCCTGATGATGACAACGATCCTGTCGTCGGTCGGGTTCCATTATTACTCAACGATCCAGCAATCGCTTCAGCTTCAGTGGCTGTCTAAGGACCGGGCGCCGGTGGTGATCGGCTGGATCGTGTCGGCGGAATCCTTGGGCTCGCTGGTGGTGTTCGGGCTGATCATCGTCGCCTGGCGGGGCCTGGGCCTGAGCTACGAGACCGTTTACTGGGCGGCGGGCGGGTCGTGCGCCATCATCGCGCTGGCCGCTTGGTTCCTGTATCCGCGCTTTGTCGCCCCGGTGGTGCAGCACAAGACGATGATCCTGCGCAGCCGCTACTGGCTGTACTACGCGCTGGTATTCATCAGCGGCGCCCGGCGGCAAATCTTCATCGTCTTCGCCCCCTTCATAATGGTCGAGCGTTTCGGGATGGCGGTGCACGAGGTCACCGGCCTGATGCTGTTCAACTACGCCGTCACATTCTTCTTCGCCCCGTTCGCCGGGCGGATGGTGCGCAAATACGGCGAGCGGGTGGCGCTGGTCATTGAATATTCCGGCCTGGTTGCGGTCTTCGCCCTCTATGCCGGGATCTATTTCTTCAACTGGGGCGTCCTGCTGGCGATGGCGCTTTATGTGTTCGACCACCTGCTATTCGCACTGGCGATCGCCGATCGGACCTATCTGCAAAAAATCGCCGATCCGGCCGATCAGGCGCCGACGGCGGCGGTTTCCTTCACCATCAACCACATCGCGGCGGTCACTCTGCCGGCCCCGCTGGGGCTGCTGTGGCTGACGGCGCCCGGTGGCGTCTACGCCTTGGCGGCGGCACTGGCGCTGGTGTCGCTGGGGCTGGCCTTCATGGTGCCGCGCCACCCGGGGCCGGGTAATGAGACCGTGCTCAGCGCCCGCGCGCTGCCGCAGCCGGGCGAGTAAGGCGTGGCCCCGCCCGCCAAGTTCACCACCGGCTCGACCATGCGCCACGTGGCGGTGATGACCGCCACCGGTGCTGTCGGGCTGATGTCGCTGTTCCTGGTCGATGTGGCGAATCTCTTCTACATCTCGCTGCTGGGTCAGGCCGAGCTGGCGGCGGCGATCGGCTATGCCGGAACAGTGCAGTTCTTCATGATCTCGGTTTCCATCGGCCTGTCGATCGCCGCCACCGCCACAGTCAGCCGGGCTGTGGGCGCTGGCGACGGGTCCGGTGCGCGGCGCCTGGCCGCCTCGTCGATGCTGGTTCTGGTCACCACCGTCGGCCTGGTAGCAGGCGCCGTGTGGCTCGGCCGCAGGGCGCTGCTGGTGCTGCTGGGCGCCGAGGGCGAGACGCTGGAGATCGCCTCGGGCTTCCTCGCCATCGTGCTGCCCTCGGTGCCGATCCTCGGCATCGCCATGGTCACCGCCGGGCTGCTGCGCTCGGTTGGCGACGCACGGCGGGCGATGTTCGTGACCCTCTCAGCCGGGGTGGTCGGCGCAACCCTCGATCCGCTGTTCATCTTTGTCTTCGGCCTCGGCGTCGATGGCGCCGCGATCGTCTCGGTGCTGGCGCGGGTGACGATGGCGGGGATCGGCCTTTGGGGGGCGGTGCGGGTGCATGACCTGATTGGGCGGATCGATTTGATCGCCGCTCGGGGTGACGCACGCCAGTTGTTGGCAATTGCCGGTCCGGCGGTGGCGACCCAGATATCGACCCCGCTCGGCAACGCCTATCTCACCCGGCTGGTGTCGGAATACGGCGATGCGGCGGTGGCGGGCTGGGCGGTGACCGGGCGGTTCACGGCGCTGGCCTTCGCCGGGATTTTTACCCTTTCGGGCGCGCTCGGACCAATCCTTGGCCAGAACCTCGGTGCCGGGCTGTATCCACGCATCCGCCGTGCCTACCGTGACGCGCTGCTGTTCGCCGCCCTCTATGTGCTGACCGCCTGGGCGCTTTTGTGGCTGGGCACAGACTTCATCGCCACGGCCTTCGGCCTGCATGGGGCCGGGGCCGAGGTGCTACGCGCCTATACCCATATCGGCGCTGGTGGGTTCCTGTTCACCGGCGCGCTGTTCGTCTCGAACGCCGCCTTCAACAATCTCGGCCGTCCGTCCTGGTCGACCGGCTTCAACTGGAGCCGCGATGTGTTGGCCATTCCGGTGCTGGGCTTTGCCATCGGCGGCGCGTTTGGCGCGTCGAGCGTGGTGGCGATCCAGGCGCTTGCGTCGCTGCTGGTCGGCACCCTGGCGGCACTGGCGGCGCTGCGCTATGTCGACAGGCTGTCAGCCCCGCCGGTTGGTCGCAAGGGATTTTTCACCCCGCAACCGGCCTTTACCTCGGGCCGGGCGGCGGTGGCGACACAGCTTGGCGCAGAAGATGTGTCCTCGCCTCTGGCAGAGGACGAAAAGTCACGTTAGATAGCGCGCTGAGGTTTGCCACGCATGAGGATCGAGCAGAATGCCCAAGATTACCTATATTGAACACAGCGGCACCCCGCACACCGTCGAGGTGCCCGTCGGCCTGACGGTGATGGAGGGTGCGGTGAACAACAACATCCCCGGCATCGACGCCGATTGCGGCGGCGCCTGCGCCTGTTCGACCTGCCATGTCTATGTCAACCCGGACTGGGTCGCCAAGTTGCCTGCCCGTGAGGACATGGAAGCGGACATGCTCGATTTCGCCTACGAGCCGAACGAGCGCTCGCGCCTGACCTGCCAGATCAAGGTCACGCCGGATATGGACGGTCTGGTGGTGCAGATGCCAGAGAAGCAGATTTGAGGGTTTTTGTCCCGATATTTTGCCTCGCCGCCACGGCGCTAGCCACGCCCGCTGTTGCCTGCGATTATCCGGGCGGCCCGCCCGATGCCCGCGAGGTCCGGGCGACAGGCGAGGGCGTGACCTGGGCCTATTACTCGAATGCCACCACGATCTACGACCACGGCATCCTCGGCGACGCCATCGAGGCTAGCGTCCTGCGGGCCGAGACGCCGCTGACCGGTCCCTGCGACAGCATGATCTACCTCGGCGACGACGCGGTTTTCGAGGACGTCACGCCGCGCATCGCCGATGTCACCGGCAACGGGTTGAACGACGTGGTGGTGATCGAGACCCGCCTTGATTCGGGCGCCTCACTGGCGGTGTATGGGATGGATGGCGAGAGCTTCGTGAAGCTCGCCGCCAGCCCCCATATCGGCAGCCCCCATCGCTGGCTGGCCCCCGCCGGGATCGCTGATTTCGACGGCGACGGGGTGTTGGATGTCGCCTATGTCGAGACGCCCCATATTGGCGGCACCCTGCGGATCTGGTCGTTCAAGGACAACCAGCCGCGCCAGATCGCCTCGGCGCCCGGTTATTCCAACCACCGCATCGGTCAGAACTTCATCACCGGGGGCTTGCGCGACTGCGGCAATGGCCCGGAATTGGTGTTGCCAAACGCCGACTGGTCGCAGACCCTGCTCGCCTGGCAATATGGCGGCGAGATCGAAAGCGCGGTCCTGTTCAACGATGCCAGGCCCGAGACCATCGCCAAGGCTATGGAGTGCAAATGACCCGCCCCGCCACCCGCCGCCCCGTCATCGGCGTCACCGCCTTCCTGCACAAGATCGACGACGCCTGGGAGGCGCAGATTTGCGGCAGCCGCACGCCCGAGGCTGTGGCCGCGGTCGCCGGTGGCCTGCCACTGATCCTGCCGGGTCTTCCCGCCACCGCCGAAACTGGGGAGCTGGTTGAACTGCTCGACGGCCTGGTCCTGACCGGCGCCCGGCCCAACGTCCATCCCAGCTTCTATGGCCATGACGAGACCGAAGCGCATGGCCCGTTCGACCTCGGCCGCGACAATCTGGTGCTGCCGCTGACCCGGGCGATGATCGCTGCCGGCAAGCCGGTGTTCGGCATTTGCCGCGGCATCCAGGAGATGAACGTCGCCTTCAGCGGTACCCTGCACCCGGAGGTCCGCGACCTGCCGGGCCGGATGAACCACCGCATGCCGCCAGGCGAGAAGGACCATTCGGTGATCTTCGCCAAGCGCCACGCGGTTAGTTTCCGCGACGGCGGGCCGTTCCACCATTTGTTTGGCACCACCGCCGCCGTGACCAACTCGCTGCACGGTCAAGCGGTGTGGCAGCCGGGCGAGCGTGTGATTGTCGAGGGCCACGCCGAGGACGGCACCGTCGAGGCGATCAGCATCGAGGGCGCTTCCAGCTTTGCGCTCGGTGTTCAGTGGCACGCGGAGTACGATGCGGTGGAAGACCCGGTGAACCGGGCGCTGTTCGCGGCATTTGGCGCGGCGACGCGGGCGGTCGCGGCTTGAGACAATCGGTCCCCGCGAGGTGGCCGGAAAATCGGACTACGTCAGCGCCATGACCCAGATCCACACCACCGACGCCTGCATCATCGGGGCGGGCCCGGTCGGCATCTTCGCCGTGTTCCAGCTTGGCCTGCTGGACATGAAATGCCATGTCATCGACACCCTCGACAAACCCGGCGGGCAATGCGCCGAGCTGTATCCAGAGAAGCCGATCTACGACATCCCCGGCTGGCCGGTGATCACCGGTCAGCACCTGACCGACCGGCTGATGCTGCAGATCAGCCCGTTCAAGGCTCAGTTCCACCTCGGCCAGATGGCAATCCGTCTCGAGAAGCGCGCGCCTTGCGAGGGGTTGCCGGTCGGCGGCTGGCGGGTGACCACTGACGCCGACAGCCGGATCGACTGCAAGGTGCTGGTCATCGCCGCCGGCGGCGGCAGCCTCGGGGCCGTAAAACCGGCGATCGAGGGCATCAGCATCTTGAATTCCACGCGCGACAACCTGATCCCGGTCGATACCGAGAAATTCCAGACCACGACCCCCGGCGTCTTCGCCGTCGGCGATATCAACACCTATCCCGGCAAGCTGAAGCTGATCCTGTCCGGCTTCCACGAGGCCGCTCTGATGGCCCAGGAAGCGTTCCGGATCTGCTATCCGCAGAAGAAACTGCGGTTCCAGTACACGACAAGTTCGTCCAGCTTGCAGCAGAAGCTGGGGGTTTGAGGCCCGGCGCGTTGGCGCGCCGGGTTGACGGGTTTACTGGCTCCGGTGCCCGGTCGGGGTTTTGGCGGACGGCACCGAGGTCTCCTCCGCCGTTACCGTCTGGCACGGATCGGCGAAATCGCCCGGTCCGACCGGGGCGTTGCGCTCGAAGGTCACGTAGTCGATGACGCTCAAATTATGCCGCGGTGGGGTCGAGACCTCGGACTCGGTGAAGATCACGCCGCTCTGGTCGTCGCGCCACCAATCCCAGAAAGCGCACACGTTAGGCGGCTGGCCGCGCTTCACGGCTGGGCGGGGCATCTCGGCCAGGGTCATGTACAGGCTCCGCCCCGGCGCCAGGCCAAACTCGACATTGCCAGTGATCGTGCCCTTGACCACGGCCCCCATCCGCTCCGGGAAGTTCGGGCGGGGATAGCCGATGCCGGGTTCACGATGGCAGGTCGGCTTTTGCCATTGCCCGTTGATGAGCTGGTACTGCACGTCGTTGAAGTAGTCGGAATACAGCACCGTGTCCTGACGATAGTTGTAGCCCTCGGCGGTTCCCGGCCCCCAACCGACGAACTCGGAGCGTTGGCGTTGCATCGGGTTGGAGTAGTAGACCTCGGTGTAGAACGGGATGGTATTCTCGCCCAGTGTGTAGCCGGTGATCTTCACCGTCTCCGACCATTGCGGCAGCGGCCAGTTCGGCAGCGGCGCGTAGCCTGGCAGCACCGCCTGGATGTCGGCCAAGGTGCAGGGAGCGGACCACAGCGGGTTGGCGATGGCGTTGCCGAGGTCGACCTGGGTCAGCATCGGGTTCACGTAGTCCGACGCCTCAAGCTCCGCTCCACCGGATGCCGGATCGAGCAGAGCGTTGGCCCGCGCGACCAGATCACTGGTGTCGGCAAGCGGCTGAAAGCCGACGGTGTTGGCCATGAAATAGGCGCCCAGCACCGGCAGGCGCAGGGAGTTGTCGGCAGGGATGTTGAGCACCCGCGACAGGTTTCCGGCGTTGTTGAAGGAATACCAGTTGCCGTATTTCTGCCCCTGATTCTCGCTGGTCAGCGCCAGGAAATGCCAGGTGTCCTGATTGAACAGCGGCCAGTATCCCTTGTAGCTCGCACCGGCCTTGACCAGAAAATCCGCCTCGGGCACCACCGCCGTTGTCACGAAGGGCCCGAGGGTGCCCTGGTCCCGCCCGCCCGGCGCGGCCTTGACCCAGCCCCATACCGACAGCGTACCCTTGGTCACAAACAGCCATTCGATATACGCGCCGTCTTCCGGCAGATACATCCCAACCCGCATCGCCCGCAGATCGGGGCCACCGAAATAGGTGATCTTCGCCACTACCAGCTGACTGTATTTTTTTTCGGCCCCCATCGCCGGCGCATACTGCCCGTAGGGCGTCAACAGCGCAGTGGCGGTCCAGGCGCCGGGCAACGCCGGCGGGGCGGTCGCCGCGTCCAGTCTCAGTGCTTCGTGGATCGCTTCTGGAGTGTCGGAAATCTTCGTTGGCATTTATTTTCCTGTCTTTTCATTGGTTCCAGTAACTTTGAAATCGCCCCCGCGCAGTTTCGATGTTTGGCAGCGCCGCCGGGCCTGGCGGCTCATTCCGGCGGCCAGACTGGTGGCCAGACTGGCCCCGCATCACTCGGGCGCGCCAGCCGCCTTGAGACCTTCCATGAACGCCTTTCGTGTCGCCGGATCCTTGTAGGGGGCCCGGAGTTCCTGCGCTGCGAGGTTATAGCCGGGGTTCAGCTGCAAAATCTTCTGGATCTCGGCGCTAGCCTCGATTTTGTCGCCAGTATTACCGTAAATCGACGCCAGAATGAGATGCGTAATCAGATAGTCTGGATACAGCTTGGACGACCGTTTGAGGTCGCGCAGCGAGCCTTCGACGTCGCCCATCAGATATTTCGAATGCGCGAGGTGCTCGAGCAGATGGTACATCAGGGCGGGGTCAAGTTCCATGCCCCGCTCGGTGACCTCGATGGCCTCCTCCGGCTTGCCGTAGAAATTCAGGACGTCACCGAGGAACAAGAGCGCGTCGATCGAGTTCGGGTCCAGCTCGACCGCCTTGCGTGCGGCGGCCAGCGCCTCCTCGTGGCGGCCCAGCCACAGATACACCCAGCCGAGGTTGCCATGGGCGAGCGAAAGCTCGGGGTCGAGCTCGACGGCCTTCTCGGCCGCCCGAAGCGCGCGCTGCAATTCCTCCGGCTCACCGTTCCAGCCGGTGTACCACGCCAGGAAGTGAACCCAGCTCAGCTCCGCATGAGCGGCGGCGAAGCGGGGATCGAGCAGGGTTGCCGCAGTCAGCGCGTTGCTCGCCTGGATATTGGTCTGCGGACTGGTGCCACCCCGGAAGCTGCGGCCAAGGAGAAATTCGTCATAAGCTTCTGGGCTGTCAGTGAGATTCCGCCCGAGTTTGCTTTCCTCGACCGGCGACAGCTTGATCTTCAGCGCGTCAATGATCGCGGTGACGATTTCGTCCTGGACAGCAAAGACGTCATCGGCGCTGCGGTCGTAACGGTCGGCCCAGACGTGAAGCCCGGTAAGCCCGTCGATCAGCTGCGCGTTGACCCGCAATTGGCTCCCTTCCCGCCGGACGCTGCCCTCGACGACATAGCGCAACCCCAGTTCTTGCACGATTTGCTGGAATTTCGCCGCGGTGCCCTTGTAGGCAAAGGTGGCGTTGCGAGATGCGACCTGGATGCCCAATACCT
This sequence comes from Thermohalobaculum sp., assembly GCA_035527255.1. Lineage (GTDB taxonomy): Bacteria > Pseudomonadota > Alphaproteobacteria > Rhodobacterales > Rhodobacteraceae > Thermohalobaculum. The sequence continues at coordinate 11,304 of DATLAW010000046.1, forward strand.
TCGAGAGATCGGTGATCAGATCCTCGGACAGGCCGTCGCTGAAATACTCCTGCTCCTTATCGCCGCTCATGTTGTCGAACGGTAGGACCCCCACGGTAATCCTGCCATCAGCACTGATCATCGGCGGCGGGGATGTACCGCTCCGGTCCGTCAAAAAATACGTTCCCGCCACCGCAACGACAGCGACAAGGACCACGGCGGCTGCCTGGAGCCAAACAGGAATGACGCCTTTCCTGCGGCGGCGATTGATCACCTGCAGCGTCTCGTCGCCCATCAGAACCTGAAATACGTGGATCGGGCGGTTCAGGTTCTTCACATCGACATCGCCCAGATCCTTGAAGCTGACGGACAGCTTGTCCTGGATCTGGTCGCGCACCGGCATGGATACGCTGATGCCCCCGGGCTGGGCGACGCCTTCGAGCCGCGCGGCGATGTTGACACCGTCGCCGTAGATGTCGTCGCCCTCAATAATCACGTCGCCGATGGTAACGCCGATCCGCATCAGCATCTGCTGGTCTTCGGGAGTGTCGGCATTCAGCCGCGCCATGCTGGTCTGGATTTGGATGGCGCTTTCCAGGGCGGAGACGACGCTGGAAAATTCGAACAGGAACCCGTCGCCGGTCGTCTTCACTGTCCGGCCGCCATGATGCGCGACGGAGGGGTCGATCAGTTCGCTGCGATAGGCCTTCAGCCGCGTGAGGGTGCCGACCTCGTCGATCTCCATCAAACGGCTGTAGCCAACGAAGTCCGCCGCGACGATGGTTGTGAGTTTGCGGATGATCTTGTTGTCGGTCATCGAACCATTCTATTGAATTTCGTAAAAGTTATGATCGTGCTCAATATATTCTCCACGCCGAATATTTGTCCATAACATATTGAGCCATCTGCAGTATAAATCTTCCTGAGGGGTATCTATCACAGGTTCAAATTTTGGGAAATCTGATTTCATCAGCACCGATGCATGGTTCAGCGCCGCCTAGCCCAACATCCCCCGCACCATCTCCGCCATCAGGTCCAGCCGTTCCAGCGCCTGTTTCAGCGTCTTGCGCTGGTCCCGGCCCAGTGCCCCGGTGTCGATGGCGTTCGACGGCGGCACGCCCGTCGCGATGTCGGCGATCTGCTGGGTCAGGATCAGGCGAAGCACCAACTGGTGGATGTCGATCAGCATCCGCGCGTCCGCCGCACCGGCGCCGGCATTCTCGGCCGCCTGCATCAGTCGGTCCGGCGTGGCGGTGGCGCCGACATGGTGGGCCAGCGCCATCACCCTGGCGCCGGAGACCAGCGCCAGCAGCGCGCCGCCCTTCAGGTCGGTCCGCCCGCGCCCGTCCTTGCGAAAGCCGCCGAAATACCCAACCGGAGAGCCCCGCCCGCCAGCGTTCTCGGCCATGGAGCGGATCAGCACCCGGGCCCGTTCGGCGTCATCCAGCGCATGGGCCCGCAGTTCCCATGCCAATGCGTCGTGGCCAAGCACCGGAGCGAAGTCGAAGAAGATATCGACATTCAACAGGTTTTCCGGCTTCGGGTTGGCAACCCAGGCATCGATCTGGCCGCACCACTCCGTCAGCGTCTTTCGCCAGGCCCGGTTTTTGGCCATCACGCCGCCCTTGCAATAGGGGATGCCGGCCTCGTCCAGCAGCCGGTTCAGATGTCCGGCCCAGACGGTGAACCAGTCGTCCGCAGCGTCGAGGTCGCCGGTATAGGCATCGTCAACGATCACCGCATTGTCCTGGTCCGGCGCCAGCAGGCTCTCGCCGCGACCGCCGGAGCCGAGCACCAGCAGGCAATAGGCCGCCGGGGCCGGGCCACGCCCCTGATCGGCCATGATCCGCTCGGCCAGTTCGGCGGCGCGCGCGGTCATCGCCCGGCCCTCGGCCGAGATGATCGCGGCGACCTGGCGGGCGTCCAGCCCGTCAGCCATTAAAGCGCTGGCCAGCCCTGGCAATTCGGCCTGCACTCGGGCCAGCGCGGTGCTGTCCTCGGCCGCCGCGATCTGGTCGCCTAGCGACAGTGTCGCCAGCGCCCGCTCGCGCAACAAGGATCGCAGCGTGAACACCCCCGATACCGCACCGTCCGGGCCGGTCGCCGCCAGATAGCGTAGCCCGCGCCGCGCCATCAGCCCCAGTGCCCGATACAGAAATGTGTGTTCAGGTGCTGCGATAACCGGCGTGCTCATCACCTCGCGGACCGGCCGGCAGGACACCTCGGACCCGCCATCGGCAAAGGCATACAGCACATCACGCTCGGTGACGAAGCCACCGCCGCCATTCGCCAGCGGCTCGACCACGACACAGCCGATACCGTGCTGGCGCATCACCGAAGCGGTCTCCAGCAGCGTTGCCTCCGGCGGCACGGTGATCGGCGGCGCGCCCATCACGTCGGCCAGCCGGTGGCGGTAGATGAAGCTGTCGATCGCATGCTGCGCATTCGGCAGCGCATCGGCGGCGGCGCGGAAATCCGGCCGCTCTCCCGGAAGGGCGAACCAGCCTGCCGTTTCCTGCTGCTCGATCAGCGCATGCGGGCGGCGCTGGAACGCCTCCGCCTCGGCCAGGCTGCGCACCCCGCGCAGGCGCAATGGCCCCAGAATTGCAGCGAATATCCGCGCCGTCACCAGCGCATCTCCCAATGCGGTATGTCGACCGGTGATTTCGATCCCATAGGTCAGCGCCAGCGCCTCGATCGAGTTGTCGATCTGCCCCGGAACCAGGGCGGCAGCGAGCATGGCGACATCAAGCGCTCTCGGCTGGCGCCATTCGACCCCGTGGCGTTCGGCTTCGTGACGCAAGATTGCCAGGTCGAAATTGATGCTGTGCCCGACCACGACAGCGCTGCCGATGAAACTGGTGAGCCGAGCCAGCGCGTCGGGCGTCAGGACCGCACCTGCAACATCGGCGTCACTGAGGTGATGAATGCGGGTTGAGGCGGGCGGGATCGCGATGCCCGGATTGACCAGCAGGTCGAAGTTGTCGTCAGTATCAGGTTCGCCGTCGCGCATCCGCACCGCGCCGATCTGCACGATGCGGTCGCCGCGCACCTCCAACCCGGTCGTCTCGGTATCAAGCACGACAAGGTCGAGCGCCAGCAGCGGCATGGCGGCGATCGGGTGCAGTGAGGGCCGGTTCCTGGTCATCGTCGGTCCGCCATCAGCTGGGCTGTTTCGCCGCCAGATTGATCGCAGTTGCCAAGGCCTGCCAGTCGGCACGTCGCCGCAGTGCGTCGATATGGTCGATGACCCGGAACGTGACGTTGTTCACCACCATCTCGCGGTCGAACCTGCGGATACGGTCCTCGACCGGGGCAAACTCCAGCAGCACCTCGGCACCGTGCTCGCACAGTGCTTCGATACCGCGCGGGGGCAGGGCGCGGTGGGCGTCGAGCGCCAGGTCGAACTCGGCGATCCGGTCGGGCCAACCGGTGCCCGCCCGATGTGCCGGGGTAGCCTGCGCCGCCAATACGTCGCGGTAGAGACGCCGCCAGAATTCAGCGGTGCCGGAGCCACGCGGCCGCAACTCGGTCTCGACGATCAGGATCAGGTCACCGGCGATGGCGGAGAACCCCTCCCACTTGCAGCGATCCATGCTGGCGCCAAAGCCCGCATCCTGCATCAGCCGCGGCCCCATCAGTCCCGACCTGGCGCGGATGTAGGAGTAGCCCGCCCCCTGGGCGAGAAACGCCGCCCCCTCGCCGATCGCACCGGCCAGCTCGGGCAGTGTGCCGATCCGGCCCCTTCGCGCTCCGATTGTCAGGAGCCTCATGAAGTTCATTGCGCCGTCCCTGCCGCCGCCGGTCCCTCAATCGAGCGGACAGGCATCTTTGTATCGTTGACATTCCGCCGATATTTACCGACTAATCGAGGGTCTTCGCGCCAAATGCAAGAACAAGGGCGTGGCACCGGGGAACAATCCACCCTGGTTTTACCGGTCTGGGAGTCGGAAATGGCAAATCAAATCACTCCGGAAGCTGCGGCAGCGCATTGGGCGAAGACCCGCACACTGATGTGGATTTGCCTCGTGCTCTGGGCAATCTTCTCGTTCGGCATCCACATGTTCGTAAGTTCGCTGAACGACGTCACGCTCCTTGGCTTTCCGCTCGGCTTCTACATGGCCGCACAGGGTTCCCTGGTTGTCTTCGTCGTCCTGATCTTCTGGTTCGCAGCCCGGCAAAACGCTATCGACGAAGAGTTCGGCGCGGCCGAGGATTGAAAGCCAGCCGGCGATCGCCAATTTTCGCCAGCGCTGAATAAACGCGCCAAGCCCTACTTATTTGCTGTCTCGTAGATTATGCGCGCGATCTCGCCCTCGAGCGGGAACGACAGCATGCCCATGACCGAATATCCCAACAGCCAAGGCATCGCATAGAACCGGAAGGCAAAGAAGAACCACGCCACATAGAGCGGGATGATTGGCTGGATCAAAAACGATGGCGTGATCCAACTGAATATTTTGAGAATGGGATTGGTGCTGCGAACGAAGACCTTCATGAAAAAGAATTCGGAATCGACCGGTAGAAACAGGTTCATCGCTGTGCGTCCAACCAACGTCCACATGACCATGCCCAGGCTGTAGTCGATGACAATTACCCAGATCGGGAAGATGTCGAGTGGGCTTTGCATCAGTGTCGAACCCTTTCAAACGGCACCGGGGGCGGGATTATAAATCCCGCCCCCGGCCATCACATCGCTATGAGATTAGTGGTCCTCGGCAAGAATTGACTCACCGAACGGATCACGAATGTCATCGATCATTGCCTGGGTTTCCGCATCGGGCTCCTCCGTCATCAGGCTGACCACCACCATGGCAATCAGACTGACGGGCATACCGATTATGGCAAACCTCAGACCGTCGAGACCGAGGATCTGATCCATCCAACCGTTCTGAATGGCGATCAGGTAAAGCGTCCCGGCCCCGAAGCCCAGCACCATACCGGCGATTGCCCCGGCACGATTGGCCCGCTTCCACCAGATGCCGAGCACCAGGGGGAAGAACAGCCCGGAAGCGGCAAAGCAGAAGGCCCAGGCAACGGCACCCAGAATACCGGTAAGCTTCAGACTGGCGACAAAGGCACCCGCCGCACCGATCAGGATCAACAGAACACGGGCCACGATCAGGCGGTGCTTGGTGTCCGCTTTCGGGTCAATGATCTTGTAGTAGAGGTCGTGGCTGAGGGCATTCGCGATTGCCAGCAGCAAGCCGTCGGCCGTTGACATGGCGGCGGCAAAACCGCCCGCCGCGACCAGACCGGAGATAACCGCCGGAAGGCCGGCGATTTCCGGTGTCGCCAGAACCACGATGTCTGCGCGCATGAACAGCTCGTTGATCTGCAGAATGCCGTCCGCATTGCTGTCAGAGATAGTCAGCATGTCGATAGCGCCCCATTTCTGGATCCAGGTCAGGGCCTGGACTTCCTCGATGGTTTTACCGATCAGGCTGGTCGCCAGGGCGGGATCAAGAAGCTGCAGTTTGGACAAAGTCGCCAGCACCGGTGCCGTGAAGTACAGCAGGAAGATGAACAGCAGCGACCAGGCCACCGATTTGCGCGCATCGCGCACGGACGGTGTGGTGAAGTAGCGCATCAGGATGTGCGGCAACGATGCCGTACCGGTCATCATGCACAAGGTCAGGGTGAAGAACTTCCACTCGGAAAGCGGCCCAGCACTTGGGTTGTTGTGCAGGTTGACGAGTGAACTTTGGCCGGCAAATTTCTCCGTTGCCGCAACTCCAACACCCCATTGAGTTTCAAGTTCCGCGATCCGCGCGACTGCATCGCCATAACTGAAGTGCGGAATGACGCCAAAGCCCTGAACGTTCGACATCCAGACCACCGGCACGATATAAGCGATGATCAGAACGATGTACTGGGCCACCTGGGTCCAGGTCACCGCCCGCATGCCACCCAGCATCGAGCACATCAGAATACCGATCAGGCCGAACCAGACACCAATTTCGAACGGTATTTGCAGGGCCCGAGCCGCGATGGTTCCGGCCGCGTTGATCTGCGCCGTCACATAAGTGAAGGACGCAACCACCAGAATGACGACGGCACAGAACCGCGCCAGATTGCCGCCATAACGGGTGCCGATGAAATCCGGTACCGTGTAGCAGCCGAATTTGCGCAGATACGGCGCCATCAGGGCGTTCACCAGAACATAACCGCCGGTCCAGCCGACCACGAAGGCCAGATAGCCATGGCCACCGAAGTAGATGCCGCCCGCCAGCGCCACGAACGAGGCGCCGGACATCCAGTCCGCCGCCGTCGCCATGCCGTTGAACACCGGGGGCACTTCGCGCCCGGCGACATAATAGGCGCCCACCTCCATGGTCCGCGACAACCAGCCGATCATGGCATAGATCACGATGGTGAAGGCGATGAACAGAATGCCGATCGTGTCGGCGCCCATTCCCAACTGCTCGAAGATCGCCATGACGGCAATGAATCCGATGAACCCGCCCGTATAGATCCCGTAGATCTTGGGCAGGTTATCGATGAATTTAGGTTTGGTCATTTCTTTCTCCCCCCTAGTCGCTAAGTCCGGCCTCGTCGTCGATCTTGTCCTGTAGCCAATTGTGGACAAAGATCAGTACGACGAAGATTGCCAGCGAGCCTTGAACGGCCATGTAGTATCCCAGCGGGAAGCCCAGGAAGGACATCGCATTGAGGTCCTTCGCGAACCAGTGAACGACGAAAGAGAAGATGAACCAGAGGATCAATATCACGATCGTCAGGTTTCGGGTCTTTGTCCAATGTGCCGCT
>DATLAW010000047.1:0-2275 GCA_035527255.1 Thermohalobaculum sp.
GGTCAGCTGCGCCAGAACCGCCCGGGCCCGGAAGAGGGTCTTGAATATCTGATCATCGAGGGCAACAACGATCATGTGCTGAGCCTCGTCACCCTTGGCAAAAATCACGAATCGCGGGGTCTCTGGCGCGGCTAGTTGGGCCTTGGTGATCTCGGTGGTGAAGCTGACACGTACCGCCCGCTTGGCCGGCGGTGCTGCGCCGAGGTCGCGCGAGAACACTTCTTCGGAACTGATCGGCGGGTAGTAATAGCTATCGCCCTCGGCAAAAGCCGATCCGGCAATACCGATGACAAGGATCGCCGCACAAAGAATTTTGGTCATGATCTCTCCCGGATCGCGTGAATTGTCACTGTGCGACAAATGTGTGTGTATCCGCAAACATCAAACCTGCAATGACCACGATATCGTGACCCTCTCAATCTCACTTGCGCAGTGAGCATCCCCTGGGGCCGGGCGCGGCAGTGGGCCGCGCCCGGACAGTTAAGTGCTTCAGGCCGCGACGATATTATGCTCGGGGCCATAGGGAAAGCCGGTGATGTTCTCGGCGCCATTTTCAGTCAAAACTAGGATGTCGTGCTCACGATAACCACCGGCGCCTGGCAACCCCAGCGGCAGGGTCAGCATCGGCTCCATCGAGACCACCATGCCGGGCTCGAGCACCGTGTCGATATCCTCGCGCAGTTCAAGCCCAGCCTCGCGGCCATAATAATGCGACAACACTCCGAAGGAATGACCGTAGCCGAACGATCGATATTGCAGCAGATCGCGCTCGGCGAAGAAGGCGTTAACACTGGCGCAAATCTCCGAGCAGCGCACCCCCGGACGGATCAGCGACAAACCCAACTCATGCGCGCCGACATTGGCCTCCCATATCTTCAGCGACGCGGCGTCCGACTCGCCCAGGAACAATGTCCGCTCCAATGCTGTGTAGTAGGCCGAAATCATCGGGAAGGTGTTGAGACTGAGAATATCTCCAGGTTCCAGTCGTCGTGAAGTGACTGGGTTGTGAGCGCCATCGGTGTTCAGCCCGGACTGGAACCAGACCCAATTGTCCTGCAGCTCCGAATTCGGGAAGGCCCGGGCGATTTCGGTTTCCATCGCGTCGCGCCCCGCCTGCGCGATCTCGATCTCGCTAGCACCCTCGCGGATCGCATCGCGGATGGCGTAACCGCCGACATCGGCAACGCGGGCACCTTCGCGGATCAGGGCAATCTCCTCGGCCGACTTCATCATCCGCGCCGCCATGGTGGCGGGGGCGATATCGACGGTGCGGGGAGCGCCGAGGAACTCGGCCAACTTGGCGCCTTGGACCAGCGTCAGGTGATCGCCCTCGATGCCGACCGACTTTGCCGGCCCGGCGACCTCACGCACCGCGCGCCAATAGTTGTCGCGCTGCCAGTCGGTGTAAATCAGGTTCTCGTCAACCGAACGGCGCCAGGGCTGACCGCCATCGATATTGGCCGAGACGGTGACGCAACGGCTGGGCGTAACCACACAGGCATAAGGCCGCCCGAACGAGCAATACAGGAAGCCGGAGTAGTAGGCGATGTTGTGCATCGAGGTGAGTATTGCAGCCTCAACCCCGGCGGCGCCCATGATCTGGCGCAGCTTGGCTAGACGGTTGGCGTATTCGGCTTGGCTGAAGGGCAATGGAGCCTTCTCGCCATTGTGCATAGTGAAGAACTCGGGACGTGTGAGTGACTTGAGCATCAAAACCTCCATCCATTCCGGGTGGAGGATCTGCCGCCACCAGGAATAAATCCGGGCGTGCAGGATGCAGCGGAGTTGTCCCCGCGAGCTGACCGGAAAACCGGCTGGGTCGACGCCATCGCCCCGCGCTCGCCGCAATATATAGCACCGAATCAGGCAACCCGGAAGATGGATCAGCGGTGTTCTGAATTGGGAAAACGACGCCGTGGGAGCGACTATTCCCGTTCCAACGCCCGCCAGGCGATATCGGTGCGGCAAAACCCCTCGGGCCAGTCGATGCAATCTACGGCCGCATAAGCGCGCTGGCGGGCCTCGGCGATGTCGTGGAACATCGCGTAGCCGCCGGGCCGCACCATCGGCCCGTAGTCATTCCAGTCTGCACTGGCGCACGCCTCGCAGTGACACCCATCAATCAAGAGCAGGTCAATCCCTGCGGGCATACGCTCCCCGACATCCCCCACGGCGTCCGTGCTGCGCTTCAAGATCATCTCCGCAGTGCCGTGTTGCGTCAGGTCGGAACCAAATCCCTGCGCGCAGCGCGGTTGCGGGTCTACCCCGACATAGG